>DASWMB010000190.1:0-22098 GCA_036399955.1 Allosphingosinicella sp.
CGCAGCGAAAGCGCCGCGATCAGCAGCAACAGCGCGCCGGCGAGCAGTGAATGGGTCCGCATCGTCTTGTTCCCCGTGCCGCCGTCGCCATATCCCTTTCTCCGGGCGCTTGCGATAGCGCCGGGCTCAGCGGTTTGGAGAGCGATATGGGTTACCGGATGGTCGTCGTCGGCGCGACCGGCAATGTCGGGCGCGAGATGCTCAACATCCTCGCCGAGCGGCAGTTTCCGCTCGAGGACATCGCCGTCGTCGCCTCGTCGCGCTCGACCGGAACGAGCGTGGACTTCGGCGACTCCGGGCGCGAGCTCAAGGTGCGCAACATCGACCATTTCGATTTTTCGGGCTGGGACATGGCCTTGTTCGCGGCCGGTTCGGCGACGTCGAAGCTGCACGCGCCGCGGGCCGCGGCTGCGGGCTGCACGGTGATCGACAATTCGTCGCTGTACCGGATGGACCCGGACGTGCCGCTGATCGTGCCGGAGGTGAACCCGCAGGCGATCGACGGCTATCGCCGGAAGAACATCATCGCCAACCCCAATTGCTCGACCGCCCAGATGGTCGTCGCGCTGAAGCCGCTCCACGATCATGCCGGCATCAGGCGGGTCGTCGTCTCGACCTATCAGTCGGTCTCGGGCGCCGGCAAGGCGGGGATGGACGAGCTGTTCGAGCAGAGCCGCAACATCTTCGTCGGCGATGCGAATGACCCGGTGAAGTTCACCAAGCAGATCGCCTTCAACGTCATTCCCCATATCGACGAGTTCCTCGACGACGGCTCGACCAAGGAGGAATGGAAGATGGTGGTCGAGACCAAGAAGATCCTCGATCCGAAAATCAAGGTGACCGCGACCTGCGTCCGCGTCCCGGTCTTCGTCGGCCATTCGGAATCGATTAACATCGAGTTCGAGCGGGAGATCTCGGCCAGGAAGGCGCAGGCGATCCTGCGCGAGGCGCCGGGGGTGATGCTCGTCGACAAGCGCGAGGACGGAGGATACGTGACGCCGGTCGAGTGCGTCGGCGAATATGCGACCTACGTCAGCCGCGTCCGCGAGGATCCGACGGTCGAGAACGGCCTCAGCCTGTGGTGCGTGTCCGACAACCTCCGCAAGGGCGCCGCGCTCAACGCGGTCCAGATCGCGGAGCTGCTGGGAAGAAAGCACCTCAAGAAGGCGGCTTGAAGGGATCGATATGATCGCTGAGATGACCGGCGGCTGCGCCTGCGGGCGGATCCGCTACCGGGCGCAGGTCGACGACGACGAGGCCTATCTCTGCCACTGCCGCATGTGCCAGCGGGCCACGGGATCGGTCTCGATCGCGTTCAAGACGCTGAAGAAGGCCGACGTGGAGTTCGAGCGCCAGCCCGATTGGTATGAAAGCTCGCCGATCGCGCGGCGGCCTTATTGCCGCGAATGCGGAACCTCGCTCGGATTCGCTTTTCCGGACAGCGAGAAGATGGACCTCACCGTCGCCTCGTTCGACGAACCCGCACGCTTTCGCCCGAAGCACCATTTCGGCGCGGAGAGCATCCATCGCTCGTGGCTCAACACCGAAGGCCTGCCGGAATACCGCAGCGACGGCTATCCCGAGCTTGTCGACCGGTGGGTCAAGGCCACCGGAAAGATGCCGGAATGAGCCGCGCCTCGCGTGCCGATCCGTGCGAAACTGGGCTGTCCCATGAGTGATGTTCGCACCGATCGTTACACCGCGTCCGACGGCGTCGAGCTCGCCTGGCACGAGCTGGGGGAGGGGAGGCCCGTCCTCCTGCTCCACGGCCTGTTCTCGACCGCGGACATGAACTGGATCCGCTTCGGCCATTCGGCCGAGATCGCGCGGCGCGGCTTCCGTGTGATCATGCCGGACCTGCGCGCCCATGGCGCAAGCGCGGCGCCGCACGACCCCGCGGCATACCCGCCCGACGTCCTCGCCCGCGACGCTTTCGAGCTGGTCGCGCATCTCGGACTCGGCGATTACGATCTCGGCGGCTACTCCCTCGGTGCGCGCACCGCGGCGCGGATGGCGATCATGGGCGCGCGGCCGGGCCGGCTGGTGATCAGCGGCATGGGCCTTCGCGGCATGCTGGAGACCGGGCGGCGCTCGGCGCACTTCCGCAAGATCCTGACCGGGCTTGGCACCCATGAGCGCGGCTCGCCCGAATGGCTGGCCGAGGCCTTCCTCAAGACCACCGGCGGCGACCCGCAGGCGCTGCTCCCGCTCCTCGACAGCTTCGTCGATTCGACCGAGGAGGAGCTGCGCGGCATTGCGATGCCGGCTTTGGTGCTCTCGGGCGCCGAGGACCAGGACAACGGCCCGGCGCAGGAGCTCGCCGAGCTGCTTCCGGACGGCCGCTTCATCGAAGTTCCGGGCAACCATATGAGCGCCGTCACCAAGCCGGAGCTGGGGCGGGCGCTCGCCGGGTTTCTCGCATCTTGACCGGCACCTGAGGGGAGGCGCAAAGGCGGCGCGACAACAGACCGACAAGAGGACGCGCCGATGAAGTCCACCGTCTCCTTCCTCGCACTCGCCGCCGCCACCGTCGCGTTGAGCGCCTGTACGACCGCTTCGGCCGATGCGCCGAGCGCGAGTGCAGCGCAAGACAGTGCTGCGAACTCCACGGCCGAGCGGCCGGCGCCGGCGCCGGCGACCGCCGCCGAGGCCGACGCCTTCATCGCACGGGCGGAGCGCGAGCTCGCCGAATTCTCGGTGCTGAACAACCGCGCCCAGTGGGTGAACTCGACCTACATCACCGAGGATACGGACGCGCTCGCCGCCCATTTCGGCACGATCGGGACCGAGCTCCAGGTCCGCCTCGCCAACGAGGCGGCGCGGTTCGCCAACGTCCAGGGGCTGAGCCCCGACACTCGGCGCAAGCTCGACATCCTGCGCTCCGGCATCACCTTGCCGGCGCCGACCACGCCGGAAGGCGCCGCGGCCGAACTCAACCAGATCGCCACCCGGCTCCAGTCCCAGTACGGCCGCGGCCGCGGGACGATGAACGGCGAGACGCTGACCGGCAACGAGATCGAGGCGCGGATGGGCACCGTCCGCAATCCGGCGCACCTCCAGGAGATGTGGACGAGCTGGAACAACAATGTCGGCGGCCCGATGCGGCAGGACTACGCCCGCCTGACCCAGATCGCGAACCAGGGCGCCGGCGAGCTCGGCTTCCAGAACACGGGAGCGATGTGGCGCTCCGCCTACGACATGCCCCCCGACGAGTTCGCGGCGCTGACCGACCGCCTCTGGAACCAGGTCAAGCCGCTCTACGAGGAGCTCCACTGCTTCACCCGCGCCGGCCTCAACCGCCAATATGGCGACCGGGTCCAGCCCGAGACCGGCCCGATCCGCGCCGACCTGCTCGGCAACCTCTGGGCGCAGGAATGGGGCAACATCTACGACGTCGTCGCGCCGCGGACGCGCGGCAGCCGTCCGAGCTACGACCTCACCCAGCTGCTGGTCCGCAACAACTACACGCCCGAGCGGATCGTCCGCACCGGCGAGGCCTTCTTCAGCTCGATGGGCTTCGCGGCGCTGCCGGAGACCTTCTACCAGCGCTCGATGATCACCCAGCCGCGCGACCGCGAGGTGATCTGCCACGCCTCGGCCTGGGACGTCGACAATGTCGAGGACCTGCGCATCAAGATGTGCACCCGCGTCAACGCCGACGACTTCGTCACCGTCCACCACGAGCTCGGCCACAATTATTATCAGCGGGCGTATAACCGGCAGCCCTTTCTCTACCAGAACAGCGCCAACGACGGCTTCCACGAGGCGATCGGCGACATGATCGCGCTCTCGATCACGCCGGAATATCTGGTTCAGATCGGCCTGTTGAACCGAAACCAGCTGCCGACGCCCGAGCAGGACCGCGACCTGCTGCTGCGCCAGGCGCTCGACAAGATCGCCTTCCTCCCCTTCGGCCTGCTCGTCGACCGCTGGCGCTGGGGCGTGTTCTCGGGCGAGATTCCGGAGGGCCAGTATCAGGCGGGCTGGGACCGGCTGCGCCTGCAATATCAGGGTATCGCGCCGCCGGTCGCGCGCACGGAGGCGAATTTCGATCCGGGCGGCAAATATCACGTGCCGGCGAGCGTCCCCTACACCCGCTATTTCCTCGCCCGCATCCTCCAGTTCCAGTTCTACCAGGCGGCCTGCCGCCAGGCGGGCTGGACCGGGCCGCTCCACCGCTGCTCCTTCTACGGCAACCGCGAGGTCGGCCAGCGGCTGAACCAGATGCTGGAGATGGGCGCCTCGCGGCCCTGGCCGGACGCGCTCGAGGCGTTCACCGGCAGCCGCGAGATGTCGGGCGACGCGATGATCGCTTACTTCCAGCCTCTGCTGAGCTGGTTGCGCGAGCAGAATCGCGGCCGCCGCTGCGGCTGGTGATGAGGCGCTTCGCCGTCTGGCGCAGCGCCAGCGGCGTGCTATGATCCTCCCGCTCGGAGCCGATCGCGGCGACGGGCGGACAGGGGGATCATCATGCGCAAGCTCATCGTCGCGGCCTGGTTGACTGCAACTTCGCTGCTCGTGGCCGTGCCGGCCGCCGCCGACAGCCCGGTCACGCTGCCGCCGCTCGCAGCCGGCGAGGTGCTGCTCGAGACGAACGCGATCGGGATCGCCACGAGCCCGGCGACGAGCGCCAGGCTCACCATCGCGGTGTCGGTCGAGGGCGCCACCGAGGCCGAGGCGCGACGCGCCGCCGCAGCCGCCGTCCAGCGGGTCACCGCCGCGGCACGCGCCGCCGGCGTCGCCGCCTCCGATATCGATGCCTCCGCGGTCGAGGTCAGCAGCGACCCCTATCTCGACGATATGATGATGAATGCGGCGATGGAGGCGAACCTCACCACCGACGCCTCCGAGGTTCACACCGCGAGCGCTACGGTGACCATCCGGATGCGCAGCGCCGCCGCGACGCCCGCGCTGCACCGCACTCTCGAAGCGATCGACAACGTCAACGCCGGTGTCCCCGAATATTCTCTCGACGACGACAGCGCGGCCCGCCGCACCGCGCGCGGCGAAGCCGTTCGCAAAGCGCGCGCGGACGCCGAAGCTTATGCGGCCGCCCTCGGCATGCGGCTGGGCAGGGTCTTGCGCGTGACCGAGCGGACCGGCCTCGACTTCCTCGGCATGGCCTTCAGCGAGAGCAACACCGCGATGCGCACCTTCCGCGACTATGAGCGGTCCGTGGCCGAAGGGCAGGTCATGACCTTCGTCGTCGTCGGCGTCGATTACGCCCTGACCCCCCGCTGAGGCCGGGGGATGAGATCGAGCCTCGCCGCGGCCGCCGGTATGGCCGCGCTCGCAATGCCTGTGCCGGCAGCGGCGCAGTCGTCCCTTCAGGCGCTGCTGGCGCCGGGCGAGGTCCTGCTCGAGGTGGCCGCGACGGGAACCTCGGTCCGGCCGGCGGAGCGGGCGAGGCTGCTCGTCTCGATCATCGGCCGCGGCGCGAGTCCCGAGGAAGCGCGCGCCGGAGCCGAAGCGCAAGTTCAACGAGTGACGGCGGCCTCACTGGCCGCCGGCGTCCCGCGTGATGCCATCAGCGAAGCCAGGCATGGGACCCGAGTCGGTTTCGTCGCGGAAGGTTTCGACGAGGACATGATCCGCGCCGACCTGGAGCTCGCAGCGGCAATCGACGCGCCGAGAGGGTCGGACACGCGTCTTCTCCAGATCGTGATCGCCGATCCCGCTCGTGCCGCCAGTGTCGCCAATGCGCTGCGGAGGGCCGGGATCCAGGGCGTCGCAGATCCGATCTACCAGGTAATGGCCGAGAGCGCGGCCCGCGGGGCCGCACGCGCGGATGCCCTGCGGCGCGCGCGGGCCGAGGCGGACTCCTATGCCGCGGCCGCCAATATGCGCGTCGTTCGGATGCTGCGGATCAACGCGCGCCCCGGCGCAGAGGCGATCGGGTGGAGCGTCTATGCGGGGCGGCTGGAGGGGACCGTCACGCACAGGCCGGCAACGGACGTCGAGACCACCGAAGCCATCGGCGTCGATTTCGTGCTCGGCCCACGCTGAGCCGCGGCTTCAGCGCGCGCCGCTCTCCCGGTCCCGTGCCTCATCGGCTTCCCGGCCTGCCGCGGGGCTGTGCGACAGCTCGCAGGCGGTCGCCGCGGTCTTCATCACCGCGTTGATCGGCCGCCCGTCCTCCGCGCCGTTCTTCCGTGCTATGGCGCGCGCGCTCCACACTGCGCCCGCCCCCGCCGCCGCGGCCACGGCGCCGCCGAGAAGGGCGGCGGTGAGCGCATGGCTGCGGGGCTCCTTGCCGGTGCCGCTCATCGTCTTCTCCTCGTACGCAAACCGAAAGGGGTTGAATGCGGTCGGAGGGATGAGGTTGCGCCGATCCGCCGAAGCGAGCCCCGGCGGGGGCGGGCGGTGCTAGAGGCGCGCGATCATATAGTCGGCGCTGGAGACGTTGAAGGCGCCCGGTTCCTCGACGTTGAGGTCCTCGACGACGCCGTCGTTGACGATCGCCGACCAGCGCGAGCCGCGCTTGCCGAGGCCGAACTGAGAGCCGTCCATGGTCAGCCCGACCGCCTCCGCGAAATCGCCATTGCCGTCGGCGAGCATCGTCACCTTGCCGTGGGCGCCGGCCTGCTCCGCCCAGGCGTTGAGCACGAAGGCGTCGTTGACGGCCGTACAGGCGACCTCGTCGACGCCCTTCTCCCTGAGCTGGTCGATCTTCTCGACGAAGCCGGGCAGGTGCCGGGCCGAGCAGGTCGGCGTGAAGGCGCCCGGGACCGAGAAGAGCGCGACCCGGCGGCCGCGAAAATAGTCCTCGCTGTCGACCGGCTGCGGCCCGTCCGGCGTCGCTTTGACGAAGGTGACCCTGGGGAGGCGGTCGCCGACATTGATGGTCATCTCGTGATCCTTTCGCTTCGTGCCGGATGGTTGCCGCCGCTCTAGCAGCGCCCGATCCGCGCGCCTATAGCCGGAGCAATGGACCAGCCCCGGTTCCTCAGCGGTCAGTTCCTCCTCGCCATGCCGGGCATCGGCGATCCGCGCTTCGAGAAGGCGGTGATCGCGATGTGCGTGCACGACGAGGAAGGTGCGCTCGGCATCGGCCTCGGCCGCATCGTGCCGAGGATCGGCTTCCACGACCTCCTGAAGCAGCTCGAGATCGAACCCGGCGTCGCCCCCGACAGCGCCATCCATATGGGCGGCCCGGTCGAGCCGCAGCGCGGCTTCATCCTCCATTCGCCCGACTGGGGTGGGCAGGGGAGCGTCGACGTCGCCGGCCGCTGGCAGCTCTCGGCGACGCTCGACATCCTGCGCGCCATTGCGGAGGGGCGCGGCCCCAGCCGCTGGGTGGCGGCGCTCGGCTATGCTGGGTGGGGCGCGGGACAGCTCGAGGAGGAGATGGGCCGCCACGGCTGGTTCGTCACGCCCGGCACCGAGGACCTTCTCTACGATTGCGACGTCGAGACCCGCTGGTCGGCCGCCTTCCTGAGCGCCGGAGTCGACACGCGCCTGCTCGCCGCATCGAGCGGCACCGCCTGATCGTCCTCAGCGCGGGCTTAACCGCGTCGCTTCACTTCCTCCCAACCGGCTGGTGACAGCCTGTCTCCCGGCCGGCCGCGGCCCGCGGCGGCCCTGTGGACGAGGGGAGGAGCATGTTGGGACCAGCAAGGAAAGGCGGCCTGTGCATGGCCGCGACTGTGATGGCGATGACCGCGCTGCCCGCGCAAGCGACGATGAGCTGCTGGAGCGAGACGGAGACGGCGGCGGCGCGGGTGAGGGACCTGCAGTCGCGCCTGATGGTCGATGCGCTGCGCTGCCGCGCCTACGGCATCGACATCCTCGGTGCCTATAACGAGTTCGTTCGCTCGAACCGCGCGACGATCCAGGCGGCGAACGCCGTCATCATGGGGCAGTTCGCGCGCGGCTTCGGCCAAGGCGCGCAGAGCGAATATGACCGCTTTACCACCGCGCTCGCCAATTCCTACGGCGGCGCCGAGACCAGCGGCGAGACCTGCGCCGAAGCGGCGGGCATCGCCGCCGAGGCGGTCGCCGCCGGCGGCGACATCCAGCGCCTGATCGAGATCGAGGAGCGGCTCGGCGCCGCGCCCGCGCTCCCCGGCGGGCAGTGCCCGGTGAGCTTCGAGACGGCCGCGGCACTCCCCTAGGCGCCGCGCCGTCTGAGCTTCAAGGCTGCCGCGGCGCTCCCCTAGGCGCCGCGGCGGACCACATATAAAGATATCTTTATATTTGCATTCGGGGGCGGGCGCCGCTAGGGAGCCGGCATGCGACCGCCTCCGCTCGACGCCGGCGGTCTTTTCTTTTTCTCGAGGAGACCCGCCTTGGCGACTCAGGCCCAGAACACCGGCACGTCCCGGCTCGACGACTATGTGATCCACGACATCTCGCTCGCCGGCTTCGGCCGCAAGGAGATCGAGATCGCGGAGACCGAGATGCCCGGCCTCATGGCGCTGCGCGCCGAATATGGCGAGGCGCAGCCGCTGAAGGGTGCACGCATCACCGGCTCGCTCCACATGACCATCCAGACCGCGGTGCTGATCGAGACGCTGACCGCGCTCGGCGCCCAGGTCCGCTGGGCTTCGTGCAACATTTTCTCGACCCAGGACCATGCCGCCGCCGCGATCGCCGCCTCGGGCGTGCCGGTCTTCGCCGTCAAGGGCGAGACGCTGGAGGAATATTGGGACTATATCGACCGCATCTTCGCCTGGGGCCCCGGCGGCACCTATGACGAGACGGCGAACCTGATCCTCGACGACGGCGGCGATGCGACCATGTTCGCTTTGTGGGGCGCGCGCATCGAGGCGGGCGAGGAATTCCCGGCGCCGGAGAATGAGGAAGAGGAGATCTTCCAGCAGGTCGTGCGCCGCCGCATCGAGCAGTCGCCCGGCTTCCTGACCAGGACCGTGGAGGCGATCAGGGGCGTCTCCGAGGAGACCACGACGGGCGTCCACCGGCTCTACGAGCTCTCCAAGAAGGGCAAGCTTCCCTTCCCGGCGATCAACGTCAACGACAGCGTGACGAAGTCCAAGTTCGACAACCTCTACGGCTGCAAGGAGTCGCTGGTCGACGCCATCCGCCGCGCCACCGACGTCATGCTCGCCGGTAAGGTCGCCTGCGTCGCCGGCTTCGGCGACGTCGGCAAGGGCTCGGCGGCCTCGCTCAGGAACGGCGGCGCCCGCGTCCTCGTCACCGAGGTCGACCCGATCTGCGCGCTGCAGGCGGCGATGGAAGGCTATGAGGTCGTGACGATGGAGGAGGCCGCTCCCCGCGCCGACATCTTCGTCACCGCGACCGGCAATGCCGACGTCATCACGCTCGACCATATGCGGGCGATGAAGAACATGGCGATCGTGTGCAACATCGGCCACTTCGACAGCGAGATCCAGATCTCGGCGCTCTCGAACATGAAGTGGACGGAGATCAAGCCGCAGGTCGACGAGGTCCAGTTCCCGGACGGCAAGAAGATCATCGTCCTCGCCAAGGGCCGCCTCGTCAACCTCGGCTGCGCCACCGGCCATCCGAGCTTCGTGATGTCGGCGAGCTTCACCAACCAGACGCTCGCCCAGATCGAGCTCTGGACCGGCGCCGACAAGTACAAGAAGGACGTCTACGTCCTTCCCAAGCATCTCGACGAGAAGGTCGCCGCGCTCCACCTCGAGAAGCTCGGCGTCAAGCTCTCCAGGCTGAGCGACAAGCAGGCATCCTATATCGGCGTCCCCGTCGAAGGGCCGTTCAAGCCGGAGCACTACCGCTACTGAGCGGCGCCCGCTCCTCAGCTTCCGAAAGAGGCGCTCCGTTCGGACGGGGCGCCTCTTTTTTTGCCCGCGGTCTCCGGACCGGGACCGGCGCATCCCGCGCATAAGTAGTTGCCGCTACAGGAACGAGGCCGCAGCCGCACCGAGGCTGAGCCCGCGCCTCTCGACTTGGCTCGGGACGAACGGGGTTGGCCGCTGCATATATTACGCGCTGCTAGAGCGGCGGGGCCATCCGCGGCTTCTCACGTCCCGGCTTGTGCTCGCGCTAGTGGGTGTAGAGGCCGCTGGGGATGATCACCGCGGCGCCGAGGCAGGTCGGCACTGCCGGTGCCGCGAAAAAAAGCGGCGGAGCATTGCTGCCCCGCCGCATGTTGCTCCTTGCTAGGAGAGCTTAGAAGCGAAGGTTCGCCTGGACGCGGAAGCGCCGGCCGATGTCGTCGATGCGGCCCGTGCCGATCGAGTTGTAGACGGCGGCGAACGGCCCGGCGGCGCGCTTGTCGAAGACGTTGGCGACGGTGAGCTGGAGACCGAAACGGCCTTCCTCGCCAAGCCGCCAGCCGATCGTCGCGTCGTGAAGCGCGAAGGCCGGGTTGCCGAGCTGATCCTGCACCTCGTTGGCCTGCTCGGTGCCGGGGATCGGAGCGCCGCCGCTGAAGATCAGCGTCTCGGGCTGCCAGTTCGCCGTCCACTGGCCGAAGAAGCCGTTCGGCGCTTCGTAGCGGGCGCGCAGCTGCACCTCCCAGTCCGGCCGGCTGAACGTGCCCGCCGACTGCAGCGCTCCGTCGGCGAAATTGCCGGTCGGGGCGCTGAGATAGTCGATCAGGTGGTAGGCGTTGGCATAGAGCTCGAGACGCCCGAGGTCGCCGCCGCCGATCAGGCTGTCGATGTTGAAGTTGTACTGGGCGTTCATGTTGATCGCCTTCACCCGCAGCGCACCGAGATTGATGAAGCCGGAGGTGAAGCCGTTGGCGATCTCGAACGGACGGATGTCGGTCGCGCCCTGACGCGAGAAGAAGTCGCAGACGTTGACGCCGACTTCCTCGCTCGTGTCGGGGAAGGTGAGGCTGTCGAAGCAGGTCTGCAGCGCCTGCGAGAGGCTGGTCGGGACGATCTGGTTCTCGAGCTCGACGTTGATGTAGTCGGCGCCGAACTGGAGGCCGGGGATGAAGCGCGGCGTCGCCGTCGCACCCACCGTCCAGCTGCGGCCGAGCTCCGGCTGCAGCGTCGGCGAGCCGGTGAACGAGCCGGTCACCGAAGAACCCGACGGTACGAACGTGGAGAGGAACTGCTCCGCAGTCTGGCCGCCGGTGAGGACGCCCGACGAGTTGACCGCCGCGATGCAGTTCGCCTTCCGGGTGGCCGGCCGCGTGCCGGAGTTGATGTTCGCCGTCGAGCAGGGCTCCGTGAACGCGTTGATGAAGCTCGGCTGGCCGCCGAGGAACAGCTCCACGATCGAGGCCTGCCGCACCGAGCGCGTGACGTTGGCGCGGAACGTGAGGTCCCGAACCGGACGCCAGGAGCCGGCGAGCGACCAGATCGTGTTCCACTGGGACGGAGACTCGTTGGTGATCAACTTGCGTTGACCCGGGGGAGCTCCTGGCGTGTCGTCCTGCTGGAGGAGCAGAACGTCGGGCGCGTCGCCGCCCTGCTGGACGAAGCGGACGCCCGGAGTGAGATCGAGGTTCCGGAACAGAGGAATGTTGAAGTTCTCGCCAAAGATCGGGAGGCGCAGCTCGCCGCCGAACTCGTAGTTCTGGATGTAGCCCTGCGTCTCCGCGATCGCGACGAAGCGGCTCTCACCGAAACGGGTCGTCTTGTCGGGGATGAAGCTCGTGCTCTCGCGGCGATACTCGCCCACGACCGCGTAGCGGATCGGGCCGGCGGGAAGATCGACGATCGAGCCCGAAAGCGAGGCCTGGGCGAAGCGCTGCTCGTTGACGTTCGAGAGGAAGATGTCCGCGATGACGTAGTCGCGGGCTTCCTGGCTCGACTGGCCGTAGCCGAACACGTTGAGCGGACGGCAGTTCGCGATCTGCTCGGTGGTCGGAGCGCGCGTCACGAGCTTCTCGACGACGACGCCGTCGGCACCGGTCTCGCGAACGATCTCGATCGCGTTGATGCCCCTCGGGATGCCCTGGGCGGCCGGATCGATCTGCGCGCGGCAGACGATGTTGTTGGTCACGGGATCCCGCACCGCGTCGACCGCCAGCGCGAATTCGATGTCGCGGATGTTGCGCTGGAAGGCGGTCGACTCGCCGCGGCCGTAGGTGAAGGAGACGTCGAAGGTCTGCTCCCGCCCGAACACGCCGAAGTCCGCCTTCGCGCCGAGCGTGCCGCGGTAGGTGTCGGAGTTGTTGGTGTAGGGGTTCCGGCCTGGCGCGAGGTCGTTGTTGGTGCGCGAGAGCAGGAAGTTGTTGGTGATGCCGACGGCCGCCAGATTCGCCCGGTCGGTGGCGTCGAGGAACGGGTTGTTGACGTTCATCACCAGCGCCGCGTTCTCCGTCGTGTTGCCGGTGATCTGGTTGCCGCTGAGGTTGTTCTGCAGCGCGGTGTTCTCGATCCGCGCGTAGAGGCCCTCGGTGTAGACGGTGATGTTGTCGGTGACGTCGAAATGCGCGAATACGTTCGCGATGTGACGGCGCTGCTCGGCGCGCAGCACAGTCGCTGCCGCCGGGTTGAAGAAGGGGTTCGCGCCAAGCGCGCCGCCGGTCGTGCTCGGCTGCCGCGCCGGATCGGTGATCTGCCCCGCGCTGAACGTGACGACGTTGCCCGCGGCATCGAACATGATCGGCACGGCGCGCCGCGGGAACAGGGCCGCGGTCGCCGGATCGGTGTTGGCGATGGTCGGGAAGTTCTGCGAGCCGGTGCCGCCGACGCCCGAGGTGGCGAACTGGCCGACGAACAGGTTGAGGTCGACGTTCGGGTTCGCGGCCAGATATTCGCGCGGGGTCGGCCGGTTGGCGGCGAGCAGCTGGATCGCAAGGTTGGTGCGCTGGGTCGCCGTGCCGCCGGTGCCGACTTGCGGCGCGAACGTCGCGATGACCGCTTCCCTGAACGCCGCCTGCTGGGTGGCGGTGCCGGTCGGCAGCGCGTTCGGCGCGAAGTTACAGAACTGGGTGAGGTTCGTCACCGAGCAGCCGGCGGCCGCCGGAGCGATCTGGGTGCCGGGGACGATGTTCACGTTGCCGGCCTGCACCGCATAGAGCACCGGCGGGCGCGAGGTGCCGACGGTGAGCGGGTTCGGAACGGCCGCCGTCGCAATGCCCTGGAAGGTCACGTTGGCGGTGGTGCCGGTCGGCGCGAAGATGACGCCCGTGTCGCCGGTCAGGATCGAGCCGCCGAGGAAGGCGAGGTTCGGGTCCTGGTAGAAGCCGGGGCCGGCGATGTTGTTCGGGATGAGGTCGCTGCCGGCCGGGACGAAGGCGCCCGTGCCCGCAGTGGCGCTCACCGTGAGGCTCGGCGTGAAGTTCGGGTTGCGGATGCCGCCGTTCATGAAGTTGGTCGGCGCGATCGGGTTCAGATAGAATTCGCGGCGCTGGTTGCCCTGCACGCCCTCGTCGAAGTTCGTCTCGAGCGAGACCGCGATGTTGCCGCGATCGCCCATGAAGTTCATGCCGGCGACGCCGCTGAGGCGGTAGACGAAGGCATCGCCCTGCTCGGAGATGCCGGAGAGGGCGGTGAACGAGATGCCGTCATAGTCATCGCGAAGGATGAGGTTGACCACGCCCGCGACCGCGTCCGAGCCGTAGGCGACGGCGCCGCCGACGGTCAGCACGTCGGCGCGGTTGACCAGCGCCGTCGGAATCACGTTGAGGTCGACCTGTGCGCCGGTGACGTTGCCCTGCACGAACAGCGTCGCCTGGTTGCCCGAGACGAAGCGGCGGCCGTTGAGCAGCGTCAGCGTCCGGTTGGTGCCGAGGTCGAGAAGGTCGACGAAGGCGACGCCGAGGCTCGACGGCTGGCCGCCGTTGGTGCCGAACGGGCTGGCGCCGGGGCCGACCAGCGGAATGTCGTTGAGGACGTCGAGGACGTTGGTGAAGGCGCGGGTCTCGATCTGCTCGGCGGTGACCTGCGCACCCGGGATCGTGCCTTCGAACTGCGGACGCGGGATGCGCGAACCGGTGACGAGGATCGCTTCGCCTTCGGGAGCGTCGGCGTTGAGCTCGGCCTGCGTCGGCTCCTCATCGCCCGGGGCGGTCCCGGGATTGCTGCCGGGCGCGGTCTGGCCGGGCGTGCCTTCGGGCGGCTGGACGCAGTTGCGGGTGTTGGGGTCGTAGTTCGGGCTCTGGGGCGTGCACTCGCCCTGCGGGTCCTGGGCCGCGGCCGGCTGTGCGAAAGCGGGCGCCGCGAACAGCATCGACGCGCCGAACACCGCGGTACCGATCGCGGTGGTGTTCAAAAGACCAAGCTTATTCATCCCCGTAGCTCCTAACGTACGTCCCCGGCCCGCGCCGGAATCAATCGCTGGACCGTGAGACATATTCGCAAGACCGATCAAGCGGATAGTGATCCGCGTTAATCAGATGTTCAGCCGGTGTAGCCGTTCTGCAACATCTGCCGCTCACCCGACGCCCTCGCTACGCAGCGCTTTCGGCACCCTTGCGGCAGGCTATCCGCGCTTCCGCTCCGCGCCGCCCGCGTCTAACATGAGCCGATGAGCGTCAGTCCCCCTGCGGCCCCGCGCCGCGAGCAATCGGCAGCCCGGCCGCTCCGGGGCGGATGATCTCGCTCTCGCGCGAAGTCCTGATTGCGATCGCGCTCGGCTCGGGGGCATGGCTTTGCCTTGCCCTCTGGGCGGTGCTGCGCGGCCTCACCGGCAGCCGCGCCGCGCGGGCGGAGAAGGACGCCGCCGCCGCCGGCGAGGCGCTGATTCGCACCTCGCCCGCCATGGCGCTGATCGTCGGGCGCGACGGTGCGCTGAGCGGCTCGGCCCGGCTCGCCGCCGCGCTGGGCCTCGGCGAGCTGCCCGGCACCCTTGGCGAGCTCGGCGCGAGCGGCGCGCTTGCCGGCGAGGATGTGCAGGCCCTCGCCGAAGGTGCCGCCGAGTCGGGCGGGGCCGGCGGAGCCTTCTCGCTGCCGCTCCGGCTGCAGGGCTCGCGGCGCACGCTTCGCGTCGAGGGCGGCCCGGCCCCGGCGCCATGGCCTGCCGGCAGCGCCCTGCTCTGGTTCTTCGACGCGAGCGAGGCGGAAGAGGAAGCGTCCGCGCTGCGCGGCGAGCTCGCGCGGCACTCGGCTGCCCTCGATGCGCTCTCGGCCTTGATCGAAGCGGCGCCCTTCCCGGTGTGGCACCGCGGCCCCGACCGGAGGCTGGCAATGGTGAATGCCGCCTATGTCGCCGCCGTCGAGGCTGCCGATGCGCAGGACGTGATCGATCATGGCGTCGAGCTCGTCGAAGATCCCGCCGGCGGCCGTCCGCTCGGCGACCGGGACGGCCCCCTGGTCCGCACGCTTCCAGCCACCGTCGCCGGCGAGCGGCGGACGATGCAGGTCGTCGAGGTGCCGATCGGCGCCGGCGCCGCCGGCTTCGCGATCGACGTCGAGGAGCGCGAGCAGGCGCGCGCCGAGCTCTCCCGCTTCGTCCGCGCCCAGCGGGACATGCTCGACCGCCTCTCGGCGGGCGTCGCCCAGTTCGGGCGCGACCGCAGCCTCGCCTTCTTCAACCAGCCCTTCGCCCGACTCTTCTCGCTCACCGCCGACTTCCTCGCCGACCGGCCGGAGTTCGACCGGGTGATCGACGCGATGCGCGAGACCGGCAACCTCCCCGAGGTCCGCGACTTCCCCGACTGGAAGGAGGAGCGGCGAGGCTGGTTCACCGGCGGCCTTTCGGCGGCGGAGGAGGAGTGGCTGCTCCCCGGCGGCAAGCATCTCCGCGTCGTGGCCCAGCCGCTTCCCGACGGCGGCCTCCTCGTCATCTTCGAGGACCGGACGGAGCAGATCCAGCTCGCCTCGGCCCGCGACACGCTGCTGCGCGTCCGCACGGCGACGTTCGACAACCTGTTCGAGGCGATCGGCGTCTTCGCTTCCGACGGCAGGCTCCACCTCTGGAACAATCGCTTTCGCGAGCTCTGGCAGTTCGAGGAGGAGCAGCTCGCCGCCCACCCGCGGGTCGACGCGCTCGTCCGGCAGATCGCCGGAAAGCTGCGCGAGCCCGCTCAGGCCGGGCTGGTCCGCGAGCTGGTGAGGAGCGCGACCGTCGAGCGCAAGCAGCGCAGCGGCCGCCTCTCGCTCGCCGATTCCCGCGAGTTCGAATTCGCCGCCGTGCCGCTGCCGGACGGCACCGCGCTCTTCACCATGCTCGACGTCACCGACAGCCGCCGGGTCGAAGCGGCACTGAGGGACCGCAACGAGGCGCTCGAGGAGGCGGACCGCGTCAAGACCGCCTTCGTCTCGAACATGAGCTATGAGCTGAGGACCCCGCTCACCTCGATCGGCGGCTTCGCCGAGATGCTGTCGGGCGGCTATGCCGGCGAGCTGCCGGCGCCGGCGAGTGATTACGTCGCGGCGATCCTCGAGAGCGTCGTCCGCCTCGGGGCGCTGATCGACAATGTGCTCGACCTCACCCAGAGCGACAGCGGCGGGCTCCTGCTCGCCGAGGAGGAGGTGGATCTCGGCGCCCTCTGCCTGGAAGCGGCCGGGGAGCTGCGCGCCCGGGCGGAGCGCAAATCGATCGACTTCGCCGTCGAGGTCGATCCCTCCGTCGGCGCCGTCACCGGCGATCGCCGCCGTCTCGGCCAGGCGATCGGCAACATCCTCTCCAATGCCTTCCTGTATACGGACGGAGGCGGGCGCGTGCTCCTCCATGCCGACGGGGAGGACAAGGAAGCGCGGATCGTCGTCTCGGACAACGGCCGCGGCATCGCCCCGGCCGACCAGGCGCGGGTGTTCGACCGCTTCCACCGCACCGCCGACGAGGGAAGCGGAGGCGAGCCGGCGGTCGGCCTCGGCCTGCCGCTCGCGCGCCAGTTCGTCGAGGCGCACGGCGGCTCGATCGAGCTTCATTCCGAGCTCGGCGCGGGTACCGCTGTGATCATCCGCCTGCCGCGACGCACCGGATGACGGCGACCGTTCGATGATCCTTGCCTCTCCCGAGGAGACGGAGCGATTCGGCCGTTCCGTCGCGGGGCTCCTCCGGCCCGGCGACGTCCTCGCCCTCTCCGGCGACCTCGGCGCCGGCAAGACGACGCTGGCGCGGGGAATCCTGCGCGGCCTGAGGTTCGAGGGAGATGTCGCCAGCCCGAGCTTTCCGATCGTGATCGCCTACGAGCCGCCGGACACGCGCATCCCGCTCTGGCATGTCGACCTCTACCGGATCGAGGATCCGGCCGAGGTCGAGGAGCTGGCGCTCGACGAGGCACGGCTCGAAGCGGCGCTCGTGATCGAGTGGCCGGAGCGGCTCGGCGCCGGGATGTGGCCGGACGCGCTCAGGGTGCGGATCGAAGCTGCGGGGGAGGGCGCGCGCGCCTTGACAGCCGAGGTGCCGCCCGCTTGGGGGGAGCGATGGCCCCCCCGATGATTCCGCCGGCCGCGGCGCCGGACTTCCTCGCCGCGCATGGCTGGGAAGGCGCCGAGATCCTCCCGCTCGCCGGCGATGCAAGCTTCCGCCGCTACTTCCGCATCGTGCGCGGCGGCGAGACGGCCGTGTTGATGGACGCGCCGCCCGAGCACGAGGATGTCGGGCCGTTCCTCGCCGTTGCCGGCCAGCTCCTCGACCGCGGCTTCTCGCCGCCGCGGCCGCTCGCCATCGACCGCGAGAAGGGCCTCCTGCTGCTCGAGGATTTCGGCGACGACCGGGTCGGACCGCTGCTCCAGCGCGAGCCGGAGCGGGAGCGGGAGATTTACGAAGCCGCGGTCGACATCCTCGCCCGCCTCGCCGCGCAGCCGGCGCCCGCCGACCTGCCGCCCTACGACGAGGTGACGATGGAGCGCGAGGTGCTGCTCTTCACCGAATGGTACGCGCCGGCGCTCGGCTTCGAGGTCGACGAGGCCGGGTACCTTCCGGCCTGGCGGGCCGTCTGGGGCGACGTGCTTCGCGTCGGCAACGGCAATCCGGTGATGGTGCTTCGCGACTATCATGCCGACAATCTGATGGTCTTGCCCGGCCGCTCGGACCTCGGCCTGCTCGACTTCCAGGATGCGCTCGCCGGTCACCCGGCCTACGACCTCGAATCATTGCTCCAGGGGAGTGGCCGCTACGACGTGGCGCCGGAGCTCGAGGAGGACTTGATCGCGCGCTATTGCGAGAAGGCCAACGTCGCCGATCCGGCGCTCTTCCGCGCCCATTACGAGATCCTCGGCGCGCAGCGGAACACGAAGATCCTCGGCATCTTCACCCGCCTCTGGAAGCGCGACGGCAAGCCGCATTACCTGCCGCTGCAGCCGCGCGTGTGGGGCTATCTGGAGCGCAACCTCGCTCATCCCGCGCTCGCGCCCGTGCGCGACTGGTTCGATGCCAACGTGCCGGCCGCGA
This sequence comes from Allosphingosinicella sp., assembly GCA_036399955.1. Lineage (GTDB taxonomy): Bacteria > Pseudomonadota > Alphaproteobacteria > Sphingomonadales > Sphingomonadaceae > Allosphingosinicella. Next base: position 18,190 of record DASWMB010000190.1, read on the forward strand.
TGCGGGCCGCGGCCTGGGCGGGAGGGGCTCCGGCATGAAGCGAAGCCGCGCTCCGCTGGCGCTGAGGCCGGATCCCGGCGCCGCCGTGCCCGAAGTCGCGATGGTGATGGCGGCCGGGCTCGGCAAGAGGATGCGGCCGCTGACCGCCAGCCGGCCGAAGCCGCTGGTCGAGGTCGCCGGCAAGGCGCTGCTCGACCATTGCCTCGACCGGCTGCGCGCGGCGGGCGTACGCAAGGCCGTGGTCAACGTCCACTACCTGCCCGACGCCGTCGAAGCGCATCTCAGGAACCGCGCGCACGGGCTGGAGATCGCGATTTCCGACGAGCGGGACCAGCTGCTCGAGACCGGCGGCGGGCTGGTCCGGGCGCTGCCCCAGATCGACGCCGATCCGTTCCTGGTCGTCAATTCGGACAATCTCTGGGTGGACGGACCCGTCGACACGCTGCGCCAGCTCGCGGCGAGCTGGGACGAGGAGCGGATGGACGCGCTGCTGCTGCTCGTCCCGCTCGCCCGCGCGCACTGCCATTCCGGCCAGGGCGACTTCCACATGACCTCCGCCGGGCGGCTCCGGCGCCGCAAGCCGGGCGTGGTCGCCCCGTTCGTCTATACGGGCATCCAGATGATCTCGAAGCGGCTGCTCGAAGGCGAGCATCCCGACGGGCCGTTCTCGACCAACATCCTTTGGGACCGCGCGATCGCCGAAGGCCGCTGCTTCGGCGCCGTCCACCAGGGGCTGTGGTTCGACATCGGCGCCCCGCCCAACATCAGGAAAGCCGAAGAGATATTGGGCTTGAGGTGAGCGTTCTCGACTTGCCTCGTCGCCCGGGGCTAGGCTCGCGCCCATGAGCTCCGCCACCCGTCCCTCGGTCTACACCATCCCGCCGCACCGCTCGTTCGCCGATGCGTTGGCGGCGGGGCTGGCAGCCCGGTTCGGGCGCGGGAGGACGGACCTGGCCGAAGGGCTGGTGCTCGTGCCCAGCAACCGCGCCGGCCGCGCGATCCAGGAGGCGTTCGTGCGGCGCTCGGGCGGCGGGCTGCTGCTGCCGCGGCTGGTGACGATCGGCGATCCGGAGCTCGACGAGCGGATCGGCGGCGCGCTCGAGCCGCTCGGCGACGAAGCGGGCGAAGTGCCGCCGGCGATCGGCCCGGTCGAGCGGCTGATGCTGCTGTCGCGGCTCGTCCAGCGGCACCGGGACGTCGATGCCGCCGAGGCGCTGCGGCTGGCGGAGGACCTCGCCCGGACGCTCGACCAATTGCTGTTCGAGGAGATCGATCCCGCCCGGCTGCGCAGCTTCGCCGGGGACCTGCCGGACCTTTCGGCCCACTGGCAGAGCTCGCTCGAGCAGCTCGAGCTGGTGCTCCGCGACTGGCCCGCCTTGCTCGCCGAGCGCGGCCGGATCGACATGGCCGAGCGGCGCAACAAGCTGCTGGCGGCGGTCGCACGGCGCTGGCGGGAGCGGCCGCCGCGCGGCTTCGTCGCGGCGGCGGGGATCACCACCAGCGCGCCCGCCATCGCGCGGCTGCTGCGTACCGTCTCGCGCTTGCCGCAGGGGCTGGTCGTCTTTCCCGGCCTCGACCTCGAAATGGCCGCGGAGCAATGGGAGGCGCTGGGGCCGCATGAGCCCGACGCCGAGACCGGGCGGCGCCGACCGTCGATCGAGACCCACCCGCAATTCCACATGAAGCTGCTGCTCGACCGGATGGACGTCGCCCGCGGCGAGGTCGAGCGGTGGCGCTGGGGCGGGGGCCGGGATGCTCCGGCGGTGCGGAGCCGCGCCATCGCCAATGCGATGACGCCGGCGGCCTTCACGTCGAATTGGCAGACGCTGAAGCCCGCCGAGCGGCGGCTGACCGGCGTCCGCGCGATCGAGCTCGCCAGCCCCGCCGAGGAGGCGCAGGCGATCGCGATCGCGCTTCGCGAGGCGCTGGAGGTGCCGGGCCGCACCGCCGCCCTGGTGACGCCCGACCGTATTCTGGCGCGGCGCGTCTCGGCGCATCTCAGGCGCTGGGGCGTCGAGGCGGACGACAGCGCCGGCCGGCCGCTGTCGCTGACGCCGCCGGGGACCTTGATCCTCGCCATCGCCAATGCGGCGGCGGAGCGGTTCGCGCCGGTGCCGCTGCTGACCCTGTTGAAGCACCCGCTGGTGATGCGGGGCGAGCGGCGGCTCGCCTGGCTGGACGGGGTGCGCCAGCTCGACCTGGTGCTGCGCGGACCGCGGCCGGCGGCGGGGCTGGAGGGGATCGCCGGCCACCTCGCCGACCGCAGCGGAAGGGACTGGAGGCGGCGGCAGGCGGCCGAGGCATGGTGGCCCGAGGCGGCGCGGCTGCTGCGGCCGCTCGAAGCGGCCTTCGCCGCGGAGCGGCCGACGCTGCCGGGGCTCCTCGCGGCGCTTCGCGAGGCGGCGTCGGCGCTGAGCGGCGAGGCCGTCTGGGCAGGGCCGGCGGGCCGCGCCGCGGCGGAGCTGTTCGCGAGCCTCGAAGAGGCGGCCGGGGAGGGGCCTGGGCGACTCACGCCCGCGAACCTCTCGCCGATGCTGGGGCAGCTGATGGCGGCAGCGGCGGTGCGGCCGCCTTACGGCCAGCATCCGCGGATCTACATCTGGGGCCTCATCGAGGCGCGGCTGCAGCAGGCGGACCTGGTCGTCCTCGGCGGGCTCAACGAGGGGGTATGGCCGCAGCTGCCGGCGCCCGACCCGTGGCTGGCGCCGCGCCTCAGGCACGAGCTCGGCCTGCCGGGGCTCGAGCGGCGGATCGGGCTGGCCGCGCACGACTTCGCCGGTGCTCTCGGCGGGCGGCAGGTGCTGGTGACGCGGTCGCGGCGCGACGCGCGCTCGCCGGCGATCCCGTCGCGCTTCTGGCTGAGGCTGGAGGCGATGACCGGCGGCCTCACCCGAGCGCCCTTCCACAAGGGCTGGGCGCGGGCGCTGGACAGACCCGAGGGCTATGCGCCGGCGACGCAGCCGCGGCCGTCGCCGCCGCTCGCCGCCCGGCCGAAGCGGATTGCGGTCACCGACGTCGACCGGCTGAAGGCTGATCCCTTCGCCTTCTACGCCCGCTCGATCCTGAAGCTCGCATCACTCGAGGCGGCCGACGCCGATCCGAGCGCGGCCTGGCGCGGCAGCGCGGTCCACAAGGTGCTGGAAGCCTGGGCGAAGGAGGACCGATGCGATCCGGCGCGGCTGCGGCCGCGGGCCGAGGCGCTGCTCCGCGAGAGCGCGGCGCATCCGCTGATGCGGGCGCTCTGGCAGCCGCGGCTGATGGAGGCGATCGACTGGATCGCTTCGAAAGTGGCCGAGAACGAGGCGGCCGGGCGGGTGCCGATCGCGGCCGAGACCAAGGGCGAATGCGTCGTCGCCGGCGTCACCCTCTACGGCGAGGCGGACCGGATCGACCGGATGGCGGACGGGCGCCTCGCCATCGTCGACTACAAGACGGGGACGCCGCCGGGATCGAAGGCGGTGGCTGCCGGCTATTCGCTGCAGCTCGGCCTGCTCGGCATCATCGCCGAGAATGGCGGCTTCGACGGGGTCGAGGGCGTCCCCGCCTGCTTCGAATATTGGTCGCTGGCCCGGGCGACCTCAGGTGGGCTGGGCTATGTGAAGAGCCCGGTCGGAAACCGCTCGGGCCTCGATCCGGAGGAGTTCACGACCGTCGCGGCGCGCAACTTCACGGCGGCGGCGCAGGCGTGGCTGACCGGCTCGGAGCCGTTCACCGCCAAGCTCCACCCGGAATATGCGCCCTATGGCGACTACGACCAGCTGATGCGCCTCGAGGAATGGTACGGGCGCGAGCGCTGAGGCTCAGATGCCGGGCGTGCTCGCCTCGCGCGGCGGCTCGGCGCGGCGTGCCGGACGCGCGGCGCGGGCGGGCCGCGGCGCGCGGTCGAAGAGCTGGACGCACTCATCGGTG
>DASWMB010000191.1:0-20606 GCA_036399955.1 Allosphingosinicella sp.
GGCCAGCTGCTCTACAATTGGGGTTGGGCGCTCGCACTCGCCGGAGAGCACGACAAGGCGCGGCGGCTGCTGTTCGAGGCCGATAGGATCGCGCAATTCGAACTCCCTGCGCCCGCCGGTTTCGACGACATGGCGGCATTCAACGCGGCGCTGGCGGAAGAGATTCTTTCGAACCCGAACAAGGTTTCCGGCTTTCCCGAGGAGGATGAGGCAAACCGCGGCAGCCGCCGCGTGGAGGACCTGTTCAGCGGGCGAAGGCGCGATCTCGTCGACGCGCTGCTCAAGCTCGTCCAGGACGCCGTCGCGGCCTGTCGTCGCGCGGAGCGGGAGGGTTTCGACCCATGGCCGTCGGGCCGCCCGTCCGCGGCGCGTCTGCGCCCGTGGGGCCTCATCCAGCAGGGCGGCGACTATGAGGAGGGGCACATCCATCCGAGCGGCTGGATGAGCGGCGTCTATTATGTGCGCGTGCCGGCCGTCGTCGGCACGTCCGACCAGGGCGAAGGCTGCATCGAGTTCGGCCCGCCGGCCTCGCTGGCCGCCCGCCTGCCCGGCCTCGTGCCTTCGAGGCGCTACGTGCCGCGCGAAGGCCTGCTCCTCCTCGCGCCGTCGCACTATCAGCATCGGACCATACCTACCGGCGTTAGAGAGTATCGCATCAGCGTCGCCTTCGACGTCGTGCCGAGGGCCTAGGACCCCGTCCGCCCACGTCCTCGCGGGGTGCCGAGATCCCCGCTCGCACGTCGGCCTCGGACGGAGACAAAGCCGGCGAAGATGCGTTAAGCGCGCGGCGCCGGCTGAGGCGATCTGCACTTGAAGGACCCTGGATGAGCCTCGACGAAGCGCCGATCGAACGGGAGGCGCAGCGGCTGCGCGAGTTGTTCGAGGCGGCGCCCGGCTTGATCGCGGTGGTGCGGGGGCCGGACCACATCTTCGAGTTCTGCAACGAGCAGTACCGCCGGCTGATGGGCGAACGCGACTATGTCGGCCGCAGGGCACGGGACGTGATGCCGGAGCTGGAAGGGCAGGGCCTGATCGCGCTGCTCGACCAGGTCTACCGGACGGGCGAGCCCTATATCGGGCGAAGCGTGCCGGTGGAGATCGGCCGGCCGGGCTGCGACAGTCTCGAGACCCGCTTCATCAACTTCGTCTACCAGCCGATGAAGGATCGGGACGGCCGCGTCACCGGCATCTTCGCCGAAGGAATCGACGTCACCGACGCCGTCCAGGCCGACTCCTCCCGCCGGGCCGCGGAGCGGCGGCTCGACGCGGTGCTCAACAATGCCAGCGTCGCGATCTTCCTGATGGATGAGCGGCAGCACTGCATCTACATGAACGCCGCCGCCGAGCGGCTGACCGGCTACCGCTTCGAAGAGACGCTGGGGCGGCCGCTCCACGACGTCATCCACCACAAACGGCCGGACGGGTCGCACTTCCCGCTCGAGGAATGCGCGATCGACCGCGCCTTTCCCGAGAACAACAACATGCAGGGCGAGGAGGTGTTCGTCCACAAAGATGGCCGTTTCTATCCGGTCGCCTTTACCGCGAGCCCGATCCGCGACGAGGATTCAGAGACCGTCGGGACGATCATCGAGGTGCGGGATATCTCGGGCGACAAGGCCGCCGAGCGTGAGCTCGAGCAGGCGCGGCGCAATGCCGAAGCGATCGCGGCCGAGCAGCAGGCGGTGCTGCAGCAGGTGGCCGAAGGCGTCATCGTGGCGGACGCGACGGGGCGGATCGGCTTCATCAACGAGGCGGCGGCCCAGCTCCACGGCACCGTCGTCACCGGCGTGATGCCGCCCGATTATAGCCGCGCCTACGGGCTTTATACGGAGGAGGGTGAGCTCTACCCGCCCGAGCAGCTGCCGCTCGCCCGCGCGGTACGCGGCGAGACGGTGAGCGAGGCGCGCTGGCGGATCCGCCGCCCGGACGGGAGCGAGATCGTCGCGATCGGCGGCGCGCGGCCGATCATTGCGCATGACGGGCGACAGACCGGCGCCGTCCTCAGCCTTCGCGACGACACCGCCCGCCGCGCCGCCGAGCATGCGCTGGAGGAAGAGCGCCGCATCCTCGACACCCTCAACCGCACCGGCGCCGCGGTCGCGGCCGAGCTCGACCTCCAGAAGGTCGTCCAGCTGGTGATCGACGCCGGGGTCGAGATCACGGGCGCGGAGTTCGGCGCCTTTTTCTACAACACCATCCGCTCCGACGGCGAAGCCTATATGCTGTACGCCTTGTCGGGCGCGGACCCGCAAGCCTTTGCCGGCTATCCGATGCCGCGCGCCACCGGCGTGTTCGCGCCCACCTTCGCCGGCGAGGGGGTCGTCCGCTCGGACGACATCACCAAGGATCCGCGCTACGGCCACGAAGAGCCCTATCGCGGCATGCCGGAGGGCCATCTTCCGGTGCGCTCCTATCTCGCCGTGCCGGTGATCTCGCGTTCCAGCGAGGTGATCGGCGGCCTCTTCTTCGGCCATGCCGCGCCGGGCGTCTTCCAGGAGCGGCACGAGCGCATGCTGGTCGGCATCGCCGGCCAGGCCGCGATCGCGATCGACAATGCGCGCCTCTTCGAATCCGCCCAGCGCGAGATCGAGGAGCGGCGCCGCGCCGAGCTTGCGCTGAGGGACCTCAACCAGACGCTGGAGGAGCGGATCCAGCAGGCCATCGCCGAGCGCGAGCAGGTCGAGGAGGCGCTCCGCCAGGCCCAGAAGATGGAGGCGGTCGGCCAGCTGACCGGCGGCATCGCCCACGACTTCAACAATCTCCTGACGGTCGTCTCGGGCAATATCGACATGGCGCGGCGCAGCCTCGGCGAGGACGGCGATCCGCGCGCGCTGCGCGCCATCGGCAATGCGATGAAGGGCGCCGATCGCGCCGCGTCGCTCACCCAGCGCCTGCTCGCCTTTTCCCGCCGCCAGCCGCTCCAGCCCAAGCCGGTCGACGTCAACCGGATCATCGGCGGCATGTCGGAGCTGCTCGACCGGGCGCTGGGCGAGATCGTCGAGCTCGAGGTCGTGGCGACGGCGGGGCTGTGGCGGGTCGAGGTCGATCCCAACCAACTCGAGAGCGCGATCCTCAACCTTGCCGTCAACGCGCGCGACGCGATGCCGGAGGGCGGCAAGCTCACCGTCGAGACGTCGAACTGCCGGATCGACGAGACCTACGCCGCCGGCCACGCCGACGTGGCGCCGGGGCAATATGTGCTGGTCGCAGTGACCGACACGGGGACTGGAATGCCTGCGGACGTGCTCGGCAAGGCGTGGGACCCGTTCTTCTCGACCAAGGAGGTGGGGAAGGGGACGGGCCTCGGGCTCAGCCAGGTCTATGGCTATGTCAAGCAGTCGGGCGGGCATGTGAAGATCTATTCGGAGGTCGGCCACGGCACGACGGTGAAGATCTACCTGCCGCGGCTGATGGCCGATGTGCACGGCGAGGAGGAGGTCCGCGAGGAGCGGCCCGAGGCGGCGCCGGGGAAGGAGGACATCCTCGTCGTCGAGGACGACGACGACGTCCGCATCTACACGGTCGAGAGCCTGCGCGAGCTCGGCTACAGGGTGCTGGAGGCCCATGACGGCGCCTCGGCACTTCGGCTGCTGGAGCGGCAGGAGGCGCCGATCACGCTCCTGCTCACCGACGTCGTCATGCCCGGCATGTCCGGGCGCGAACTTGCCGACGCGGCGCGGGAACTGCAGCCGGACCTCAAGGTCCTCTTCACGACCGGCTATGCGAGGAACGCGATCGTCCATGGCGGGCGCCTCGACCCCGGCGTCGAGCTCCTCCCCAAGCCCTTCACCTTCGAAGCGCTCGCCGCCAAGGTCCGCGACATCCTCGAAGCGGGGGGAAGCGACCGCATCCTGGTCGTCGCCGCGGACGACGCCATTCGCCTACGCTTCGCGACAACGGTCGACGAGGTCGGACTGGCCGCGGACGAGGCGGCGACACGGGTCGAGGCGCTGGGCCGGGTCAGGGCGCTCAGCGGCCGCTATGCCGCCGTGCTCGTCCTCGGCGATGCGGAGGCCGAGGCGCTGGTCGCCGAGCTGCGCGCGGAGCGGCACGACCTTCCGATCGTGATCGAGGCCGAAGGAGATCCCGAGCCGCTTCGCCAGCTGCATGCGCAGGACCGCTGCATCGCCGTGATCGCCGCGCCCTCCTCGCCCGAGGAGCTGCGCCTCTGCCTTCGCGACCTCAGGGTGCGCTGCGACGCCGCCGCCGGCTGAGGCCGCATTCCGCGCCGGGCAGCGAGGCCGCTCCTAGCGGCGGCCGCCGACTCGGAAGCTGAAGGAGAGGCCGAGGCCGGCGCCGAACTGGTCGCGCGAGCCGAAGCTGGCGACGATCGGCGAATCGGCGGCGTCGTTCACCAGCCGGTCGTAGCGGACATAGCTGTGCACGGCGACGCCGCCGCCGACGGCGAGGCGGAGCCCGGCCGCGCCGCCGATCGCATGGATGCCGCTGCCGGGATCGAAGGCCGCGAGCTTCGTCGGCCCGGCGACCGCGGGAGTGACGCCGTAATAAGCGTCCATATAATCGTTGTCGCCCCAGCGCAGGCGCGGGCCGATCGAGAAGACGGTCTCGTCGCCGCTTCGGACGAATATGTCCGCGCCGACGTCGCCGACCAGCCCTTCATGGCCGCCGAACCCCTGCCGAAGCTCCCCGCGCAGCCGGAAATTCTCGCCGAGGAAGGTTTCGACGAACCCGCCGGCCTCGATCGTGCGCCCGACGTCGCCGACGGCGGCGCCGACATCCTCCTCGCTGCGCCGGCGCTGGAAGTTCAGCGCCGGGCCGAAATTGACCGGGCTGTCGTCGCTGAGGATGCCGAAGCCCCAGCCTTCGTCCGGTGCCTCGAGCGGGACCGGCCGCCCGGCGCGGCGGATGCCGACGATCGGCATCGGAAAGATGCCGAGATCCTCGGCTCCCGGAAACTTCGGATAGGCCTGGGCGCCGATGCCTATCGTGACGATGCGGCCGGAGGGGCGCTCCTCCTCCCCGTCGTCGCGATCCTGGGCCGCGGCGGGCGCGGCGCAGAGGGTGAAAAGGAGCGCTCCGGCGGCGGTCAGGCGGCGGGAGCAGCGGCGATCCGTTAGTCTGGCGTTCATATTGTTACGGAACGGTCATGACCGCCTTAAGTTGCGCACGTCCCGCCGCTTCGGCGGAACTGTGTGAAAGCGCCGCATGTTCTCCTTGGGAACCGCGTTTCACACGGGAGTAAAAGTCATGCGTAAGCTCATCCTTCTCGCCGGGGTCGCCGCGATGGCGGCCGCCGTCCCCGCTGTCGGCCAGGGCAAAGGCGGCGGCCAGGGCAAAGGCGGCGGCAACCCGCACGCGGCTCATTCCGGAGGCGGGGGAGGAGGACAGAAGGCGCAGGGTCGCGGCAACCGCCGCGCCGAACGCGGCCAAAGCGGCGGCCAGGCCCGCCAGCAGCAGCAGCGCGCGGAGCGGCCGGCGCAGGCGGGCGGTCGCGGCAATCAGGGCAGCCGGGGCCAGGCGCAGCGCGCCGAGCGCGGCAATCAGGGCCAGGCGCGGCAGGCCGAACGGCGCGTCGAGCGCGAAATCCGTGGCAACGGCAACGGCAACGTGGGTCGCGAGCTGCGCGAGCAGGTCCGCGAGGCCCGCGGCAACGGCAACGGCAACCGCGACTGGTCCGGCTGGCTGAGCCGCCGCGCCTCGGGCGGGGACTCCCGCTTCGCCGACCGCTCGAGCTTCTTCCGCCGGGGCCTGCCGCTGCCCGTAACGGCCGCGCGCGACGGCTGCCCTCCGGGGCTTGCGAAGCAGAACGCCTTCTGCATGCCGCCGGGACAGCTCCGCCGCGCGCAGATGATGGGCCAGCGCATCGACCGCAGCCGCTTCACTGCGGTGCCGGAGGACTGGCTCTACCGCTTCCGCGACGACGACCGATCCTATTATCTCTACGACTATGACGGCTACATCTACCAGGTGAACCGCGAGAACGACTTCGTCAGCTCGATCATTCCGCTGTTCGCCAGCAACCTCGTCGTCGGGGAGGCGCTGCCGCTCGGCTACGACGCGTACAACCTGCCGGTCTCCTACCGGGACATCTACTCGGACAGCGACGAGCATCTCTATCGCTACGACGACGGCGCGATCTACCAGGTCGACCCGCAGACGCGGCTGATCGAGGGCGTGGTGGCGCTCTTGACCGGCAATCCGATCAACGTCGGCTCGCAGTTGCCGACCGGCTACGACGTCTACAACGTGCCGTTCGACTATCGCCAGCGCTACGCCGACGACGCGGATTCGATGTACCGCTATTCGAACGGCGGCATCTACGAGGTCGACCCGACGACGATGCTCGTCCAGTCGCTCGTCGAGATGGTGCTCTGAGGCGCCGCAGCGGCCGTTCCGGCTCGTGACGCAACCGGAACGGCCGCCGCGCATTGTTGGGGTGCGTATCAAGGGGAACATCAGATGAAGACGTTTTCGCGATTGCTGGCGCTGTCGCTCGGCGCCGCCGCCCTCGCCGGCTGCCAGGCGGCCGAGCAGGCCGGCAACGAAGCGGCCGCGAACGGACAGGGCGACAGCTCGACCGGCGGCAACGCACAGGGCGCTTCCGCGCGGAGCATCGCCGACACCGCCGGGCAAAGCGGCGACCTGTCGCAGTTCAGCCAGGCGCTGCAGTCGGCCGGCCTCACCGAGACGCTGCGCGGCGCCGGGCCCTACACCGTCTTTGCGCCGGTGAACGCGGCGTTCGACGCGGTGCCGCAGGAGACCCGGACGCGGCTGATGGCGCCGGAGGGCCGCGAGCGGCTGACGGAGCTGCTCACCTTCCACATCGTCCCCGGAGTGGTCACGGCGCAGGACCTCAACGCCGCGATGCAGCGCGGCCAGGGCCGGGCGACGATCACCACCGTCTCCGGCGCGAACCTGACGGTCGCGCGGGACGGCGAGGCGCTCGTCGTCACCGATCCATCGGGCGCTCGGGCGCGGGTGGTGCAGGCGGACCGCATCCAGTCGAACGGCGTCCTCCACCATGTCGATGCGGTGCTGATGCCCGGCGGCGGGCGCTAGGCGCTACTCGAACTCGAGGATCACCGCGTCGACGGCGAGGCTGTCGCCGGGCTTGGCGGCAACGCTCTTCACCGTGCCCGCTTTCTCGGCGCGCAGGATGTTCTCCATCTTCATCGCCTCGACGACGGCGAGCGGCTGGCCGGCCTGGACGCGGTCGCCTTCGCCGACGTTGAGGGCGGTGAGCAGGCCCGGCATCGGGCAGAGGAGGTATCGGGAAAGGTCGGGCGGCACCTTCTCGATCATGTGGCGGCTGAGCTCGGCCACATGGGCCGGAAGGACGGAGACGATGTGGCCGGCGCCGCGGGTCGTCAGGCGCCATTCGCGGCCGCGGCGGGCGACCTGGACAATTCGCTCGCGGTCGTCGATCCGGCCCTTGAACAGCGGCTGGCCCGGCTGCCAATGGCCGATCAGCTCGCGGCCCTCGCCCTCGTCAAGACAGGCGATGAGCCCGCCTTCGAAGCCGTCGAAGCGGATGCGGTGCTCCGCCGTCCCGATCCTCACCACCCGCTCCCACGAGGGGACGAGGCGGTCGCCGAGCTGGCCGCTCACCGAAGCCGCGCGGAAGTCGGCTTCGCTCGCCAGATAGGCGGCGATGACCGCGAGGTCCTCAATCAGCCGTGCGTCGGCGGGGGCTCCCTGGAAGCCTTCGGGATATTCCTCGGCGATGAAGCCGGTGGTGATCTCGCCGCTGCGGAAGCGCGGGTGCTGCATCAGCGCGGACAGGAAATCGACATTGTGGCCGATGCCGTCGATGCGGAAGCTGTCGAGTGCGTCCACCTGCCGGTCGATCGCCTCCTCGCGCGTCTCGCCCCAGGTGATCAGCTTGGCGATCATCGGATCGTAGAACATCGAGACCTCGCCGCCCTCGAACACCCCGTCGTCGACTCGGGTGACGCCCGCATCGTCGCGGCTCTCTCGCGGCGGCTGATAGCGCACCAGCCGGCCCGTCGAGGGCAGGAAACCGCGATAGGGGTCCTCCGCATAGACCCGGCTTTCGACCGACCAGCCGGTGAGCTTCACGTCCTCCTGCGTGAGCGGCAGCGTCTCGCCGGCCGCCACCCGGATCATCAGCTCGACGAGGTCGAGGCCCGTGACTTCCTCGGTCACCGGATGCTCGACCTGGAGCCGCGTGTTCATCTCGAGGAAGTAGAAGCTCTTGCCCGTCGGGTCGGCGCCCGAGACGATCAGCTCGACGGTGCCGGCGCTGTGATAGCCGACGGCGCGGGCGAGGGCGACGGCCTGCTCGCCCATCGCCCGGCGCATCTCCGGAGTGACGAAAGGCGAGGGCGCTTCCTCGACCACCTTCTGGTGGCGGCGCTGGATCGAGCATTCGCGCTCGCCGAGGTAGAGGATGTTGCCGTGCCTGTCGCCGATCAGCTGGATCTCGATGTGGCGCGGGCTTTCGATGAACTTCTCGATGAAGACGCGGTCGTCGCCGAAGCTCGCAAGGCCCTCGCGCTTGGTCGCCTCGAAGCCCTCGCGCACGTCGGTCTCGGACCAGGCGAGCCGCATGCCCTTGCCGCCGCCGCCGGCCGACGCCTTCATCATCACCGGATAGCCGATCTCTCCCGCGATCCTGACCGCGTCCTCGGTGCTCGCGATGTCGCCGAGGAAGCCGGGGACGACGTTGACCCCCGCGGCCTTGGCGAGCTTCTTCGATTCGATCTTGTCGCCCATCGCCGCGATCGCATTGGGCGGCGGCCCGATGAAGGCGATCCCGTCTGCCTCCAGCGCGCGGGCGAAGCTCTCCCGCTCCGAAAGGAAGCCGTAGCCCGGGTGCACGGCCTCCGCGCCGGTGACCTTGCAGGCGTCGATGATCAGCTCTGCGTTGAGATAGCTCTCGCTCGCCGGCGCCGGCCCGAGCCGCACCGACTGGTCCGCCATCCGGACATGCGGCGCCCGCGCGCCCGCGTCCGAATAGACCGCCACGGTCGCGATCCCCATCCGCTTTGCGGTGCGGATCACGCGGCAGGCGATCTCGCCCCGATTGGCGATCAATATCTTGGAGAACATCGATCCCCTCTTCGGCTCACCGGGTGAGGCTGTCTATGAACATGGCGAGGAACAGGCCGAAGCCGACCGACAGCAGGGCGGGCGAGCCGAAGCGCGCCAAAGCGAGCGACCATTTGGTCGGCCTGTTCTCATATTTCGCGCGGACGATCTCCGCCGAGCCGCCGAAGGCGAGCACGCCGCTCAGGCTGATCAGGACGATCGCGATGATCACCATCTGCGGCTTGACGTCGGTCGGATCGAAATCCTTCATCACGAACAGCATGCCGCCGAGCGTCAGCAGCACGAGCGAGGTGAGGTGCTTGAAATAATCGTAGAGCAGCAGGTCGCGATCGAACTCGCTACCGGCCCTGGGCAGCCCGTCCTCGTCGTCCGTCATTCCGCTCTCTCCTCGATCGGCGGCAGGTTGTGGCCGAGGAGCTTCAGCACCTCGCCGGCCGCGTCGACCAGGTTCGTCCCCGGTCCGAAGATCGCCTGCACGCCCGCCTCGCGCAGCATCTCATAGTCCTGCGCCGGAATGACGCCGCCGACCACCACTTTGATGTCGGCACGCCCCATCTCCTTCAGCCGCTGGATGAGCTCCGGCACCAGCGTCTTGTGCCCGGCGGCGAGGCTCGAGGCGCCGACGACGTCGACCTCGCGCTCGACGGCGAGGCGGGCGCTCTCCTCCGGCGTCTGGAAGAGCGGACCCGGCACGACCTCGAAGCCGAGATCGGCAAAGGCGGAGGCGACGAGGTTGGCGCCGCGGTCGTGTCCGTCCTGCCCCATCTTGGCGACCAGCATCCGCGGACGCCGCCCGAGCCGGCGTTCGACCGCGTCCACCCCGTCGACGGCGCGCGCCCATCTCGGATCGCCCTGGTAAGCGCCGCCATAGATACCCCGCACCGGCTCCGGCACCGTGTCGTAGCGCCCCCATGCCTCCTCGAGCGCGAAGCTGATCTCCCCCAGCGTCGCCCGCGCGCGGGCAGCCTCGACGGCAAGGGCGAGGAGGTTGGGCGTGTGCGTTCCTCCCCTGGAAGGGGAGGTGGCGTCGCGAAGCGACGACGGAGGGGTGTCAGCGTCCGTGCCAGTCGCGGGCGCTGACACCCCTCCACCAGGCTGCGCCTGGTCCCCCTCCCCTTGCAGGGGAGGATTAGCACGTGCCGCTTCGGTCAGCGCCTGGAGGGCGACGCGCACCCGCGCCTCGTCCCGCTCCCGCCGCACCCGCTCGATCCGATCGATCTGCCCGGCGCGAACCTTCGCATTGTCGATGTCGAGGATCTCGATCGGCTGCTCCTCGCTCGGCCGGTAGCGGTTGACCCCGACGATCACCGTCTCGCCGCGGTCGACCTTCGCCGCCCGCTCGGCCGAGGCCTCCTCGATCCGCCGCTTGGGCATGCCCTCGGCCACCGCCGCCGTCATGCCGCCCATCGCCTCCACCTCCTCGATCAGCGCCCAGGCGCGGTCGGCGAGTTCCTTCGTCAGCGCCTCGACATACCAGGAGCCGCCGAGCGGATCGGCGACGTTGGCGATGCCGCTCTCCTCGGCGAGGATGAGCTGGGTGTTGCGCGCGATCCGCGCCGAGAAATCGGTCGGCAGCGCGATCGCCTCGTCGAAGCTGTTGGTGTGGAGGGACTGGGTGCCGCCGAGCACCGCCGCCATCCCCTCGATCGTGGTGCGCACGATGTTGTTCCACGGGTCCTGTTCGGTCAGCGACACGCCGGAGGTCTGGCAGTGGGTCCTCAGCATCTTCGATTTCGGGTTCTTCGCGCCGAAATCGTCCATGATCCGGTGCCAGAGCGTCCGCGCCGCGCGCAGCTTCGCCACCTCCATGAAGAAGTTCATGCCGATGCCGAAGAAGAAGGAAAGCCGCGGCGCGAAGGCGTCGACCTCGAGCCCCTTCGGCCGCGCCGCGCGGACATATTCCATGCCGTCGGCGAGCGTGAAGGCGAGCTCCTGGACCGCCGTCGCCCCGGCTTCCAGCATGTGATAGCCGGAGATGGAGATCGAATTGAAGCGCGGCATGTGCTGCGACGTATAGGCGATGATGTCCGCGACGATCCGCATCGAGGGCGCGGGCGGATAGATGTAGGTGTTGCGGACCGCGAACTCCTTGAGGATGTCGTTCTGGATCGTGCCCGCCAGCTGCGCCTGGGCCACGCCCTGCTCCTCGGCGGCGACGATGTAGAAGGCCATGATGGGGAGCACGGCGCCGTTCATCGTCATCGAGACGGACATCGTGTCGAGCGGGATGCCGTCGAACAGTATCTTCATGTCCTCGACGGTGTCGATCGCGACGCCCGCCTTGCCGACGTCGCCGACGACGCGGGGATGGTCGCTGTCGTAGCCCCGGTGCGTGGCGAGGTCGAAGGCGACGGAGAGGCCCTTCTGCCCGGCGGCGAGGTTGCGGCGATAGAAGGCGTTCGAATCCTCGGCGGTCGAGAAGCCGGCATATTGCCTGATCGTCCACGGCCGGCCGGTGTACATCGAGGCATAGGGGCCGCGCGTGAAGGGCGGGAAGCCGGGCAGGCCGGGATCGATGCCGGCCGCGTCCTCGGCGGTGTAGAGCGGCTGTACCGGAATGCCCTCGACCGTGTTCCAGGTGAGGTCCTTGCCCTTCACTTCCCTGGCGGCGGCGGCCTCCCAGTCGGCGCGGTTTGGGCGGGCTGCGGCGGCGGGCGCGTCGGTGCGCGGCGCGGGCGCGGCGCCGGAATCTTCGCCGCTATTGTTCTCGATCTTCGGGCGCTCGCTCACAGATCCCTCTCCCGCTTGCGGGAGAGGGAGGGGCCCGCCGCGAAGCGGTGGGAGGGTGAGGGTCTGTTCTTCAGGAAGAAGAAGACCCTCACCCATGAACCGCCGCTGAGGCTGCTTCCGGGGGAAGCAGCCAGGCTGTTCATCCTCTCCCGCAAGCGGGAGAGGGAGCTGGTCAGTTCAATGCTCACCCTTCGGCGTCTCCATCAGCTCGACCAGCACCCCGCCCATGTCCCTGGGATGGACGAAGATCACCGGCGTGCCATGCGCTCCGATGCGCGGCTCGCCAAGTATCTTCGCGCCCTTCGCCTCGAGCTCGGCCCTGGCCGCCTGGATGTCGGGCACCTCGAAGCAGACATGGTGCTGCCCGCCGGCCGGATTCTTCTCGAGGAACTTCACCAGCGGCGAAGTCTCCCCCAGCGGCTCGATCAGCTCGATCTGGCTGTTGGGGGTATCGACGAAGCAGACCCTGACGCCCTGCGCCGGCAGGTCGAACGGCTCGTGGATCTTCGTCGCGCCGAGCAGGTCGCGATACAGAGCGATGCTCCTCTCGATCGATGGCGTCGCGACCCCGACATGGTTCAGGCGTCCAAGCTTCATCTTCGCTCCCTCAGGCCGAGCCACTAGCAGATCGTCATCCCGCGACCAGCGCCTCGCGCAGCCCCAGCCCAAGCAGCAGGTCGGCGGCGACCAGCGCGACGAGGACGAAGCTCAGCGCGTGAAGCACGAGGAGGACGCCGAAGCGCGATCCGCTCTCCTCGCGGCCGAGATAGGTCCGGTAGACCGGCAGCCGGCCCTCCCGCAGCCCGCGCCGGATGCGAAGCGCGATCAGCGGCAGAAGCGCGAGCGCGAACAGGCCGACGAGCAGCTCCTCGGGCGTGCGGTTCACGCCGTCCTCCAGGCGCGGACCATCGGAAGGACGTGCTCCTGCGCTAGCGGCGCCAGCGGGAACGTCGGGGCCTCATCCGGATCGTGCCAGCGCATCTCCGCGATCTCCGCCGCCGGAGCGGCCTCGCCGACCAGCGCGACCGCGAACAGCTCCGCCTCGACCCTCGCCCCCGGCTCGTTCGCCGCTGCGGCACTGAACCGGCCGAGCGCGCGAGGCGCGGGCGCGATGCCGCAGCCGAGCTCCTCCTCGATCTCCCGCACCAGCGCCGCGACCGGCTCCTCTGCGCCCGCGATCTTCCCGCCCGGCAGCATGAAGGCCTCGGTGCCTTCCTTGCGCACCAGGAGGATTCGCCCGCTTTCGTCCACGATCACCGCCGCCGCTATCCGGATCACCGGTGCGTCACAGCGGGATGTTGTCATGCTTCTTCCACGGGTTCTCGAGCTGCTTGTCGCGCAGCTTCCTGAGGCCCAGCGCGATCCGGCGGCGCGTGGAGTGGGGCATGATCACCTCGTCGATGAAGCCCATCGACGCCGCCACGAACGGATTGGCGAAGCGGGCCTCGTATTCGGCCGTGCGCTCGGCGATCTTCTGCGGGTCGCCGATATCCTTCCTGAAGATGATCTCGACCGCGCCCTTGGCGCCCATCACCGCGATCTCGGCGGAGGGCCAGGCGTAGTTGAGGTCGCCGCGCAGGTGCTTGGACGCCATGACGTCATAGGCGCCGCCATAGGCCTTGCGGGTGATCACGGTGATCTTGGGCACGGTCGCCTCGGCGTAGGCGAAGAGCAGCTTCGCGCCGTTCTTGATGATGCCGTTATGCTCCTGGGCGACGCCGGGGAGGAAGCCGGGGACGTCGACGAAGGTGACAATCGGGATGTCGAAGGCGTCGCAGAAGCGGACGAAGCGCGCCGCCTTCTTCGAACTGGCGATGTCGAGCACGCCCGCCAGCACCATCGGCTGGTTGGCGACGATGCCGACGGTGCGGCCCTCGATGCGGCCGAAGCCGACGATGATGTTGGCGGCGTGGTTCGGCTGGATCTCGAAGAAGTCGCCCTCGTCCGCCACTTTGCGGATCAGCTCGTGCATGTCGTAGGGCTTGTTCGAGCTGTCGGGGATGAGCGTGTCGAGGCTGTCCTCGCGCCGGTCCCAGGGATCGGTGCATTCGCGCTCCGGCAGATCGTGGCGGTTCGAGAGCGGCAGGAAATCGAAGAAGTCGCGGGTGGCGAGGAGCGCGTCGATGTCGTTCTCGAAGGCGACGTCGGCGACCCCGCTCTTGGTCGTGTGCGTGACGGCGCCGCCCAATTCCTCCTGCGTCACCACCTCGTTGGTCACCGTCTTCACCACGTCCGGCCCGGTGACGAACATGTAGGACGAATCCTTCACCATGAAGATGAAGTCCGTCATCGCCGGCGAATAGACGGCGCCGCCCGCGCAGGGGCCCATGATGACGCTGATCTGCGGCACGACGCCCGAGGCGAGGACGTTCCTCTGGAACACCTCGGCATAGCCGGCGAGGCTGGCGACGCCTTCCTGGATGCGGGCACCGCCCGAGTCGTTGAGGCCGATCACCGGCGCTCCGACCTTCATCGCCATGTCCATGATCTTGCAGATCTTCTGCGCGTGCCGCTCGGAGAGGGAGCCGCCGAAGACGGTGAAATCCTGGGCGAAGACGTAGACGAGGCGGCCGTTGATCGTGCCCGATCCGGTGACGACGCCGTCGCCCGGCACCTTGAGCTTCTCCATGCCGAACTCGGTGCAATTATGCTCGACGAAGGCATCATATTCCTCGAACGAGCCGGGATCGAGCAGCACCGTCAGGCGCTCGCGGGCGGTGAGGCGGCCCTTCCTGTGCTGCGCATCGATGCGCGCCTGGCCGCCGCCGAGCCGCGCCTGCTCGCGCCTTTTCTCGAGCTCCTCGATCGTCGTCGCCATCGGGACGTGGCCCCCTTCGTCTTCTGGTCCGCAGTCCCTTTTCCAGACGGCGGCGCGGAAGGCAAATCGGCACGGCGCGCCGTTCGCTCACCGCGACGAGCCGGAGAACCCGGGCGGCCGCCGAGCGTTGTGAATAGATCAGAACTGAAGAGCTGATATCCGGGGCCGAGACGGCCTCGACGAGCCCCGCCGGGCGAGGGACGACACCGGATCTTGCGCTTCGGTGGTTCCCGGTCCGGCGGGGCCTTTCGCGCGCGCTGCGGCGGTCCCGCCGGCAAACCTCACTCCGACCCGACCTTGACGGCGCCGCCGAGTTCTGGTAATGTTCTCCTCGGCGTTGACCGGCGGTGTTTTGATCGATTCTGGCGCTCAATACGGCCCGATTGAGTGAAAGGATTTTTTCCGCAGGCGAACCTTCCGAACCTTCCAGCCGCCGTTAACCCGATCCGAAGCTCTGTTCCTTATCGGGACGGCTCCAAATGAGGGCGCGCGCGGGGGCAACTTCCGGCCTAAATGAGCCGCTTGGCCCGCGATGTGAGCGGCAGGCGGTGAGAAAAGTGACCACCCTGAAGGCATGGAGCGAGAAGGCCGGGCCGCAGCTGAAGCGGCACTGGAAGACCGCGCTCGGCTCGCCGGCTCTGATCCTGATCGCCGCCTCCTGCGTCCCCGCCGCCGGCGTCGACCGCCTCCACCTGGCCGCTGCGCCGGCGTTCGCTCCCGTCCCGCTCGCGGAAGTCGCGGACCAGTCGGAGGTGCAGGCGGTGGTCGGCGAAGGAGCCCTCGTCGCGAACGCGTCCCTGCCCTTCGCTCAAGGGGCCAATCCAGCCGCCTCGGCCTTCGTCCTGCGCGCCGCCACCGGCCTCGACCAGCTGCGCTCGCTCGACTGCCTTTCGCAGGCCATCTATTACGAGGCGGGGTCCGAGAGCGAGGACGGGCAGCGCGCCGTCGCCCAGGTGGTGCTGAACCGCGTGCGGCACCCGGCCTGGCCGAATAGCGTCTGCGGCGTCGTCTATCAGGGGCCGATGCGGGCCGGCGGCGGCTGCCAGTTCACCTTCACCTGCGACGGCTCGCTGCTGCGCCGTCCCGGCGGCGAGGCATGGTCGCGGGCGCGGCGGCTGGCGGCCGAAGCGCTCGCCGGGCAGACCTACGCAGCCGTGGGCCTCTCGACCCATTACCACACCAACTATGTCTTCCCGGCCTGGGCGCCGCGGCTCGCCAAGACGACGGTGATCGGCGCGCACATCTTCTACCGGCTGCCGGGCAATATGGGGCAGAGCGGCGCCTTCAACGCCCGCTATGCCGGCCGCGAGCCCTTCCCGCGCCCGGCGATGACGATGATGCGGCCGGCCCTGGTGCCGGCTTTCGCCTCCGGGCTGCCGGCTGCGATCGGCGCCGGCGCCGCGGGGCCGCAGCATATGCCCGGTGGCGGCGCAGCCGGACGGGCGCCGCGGATCGAGCCGCAGAGCGTCGAGACGGTGCTGCCGGACACTCAGGTACGCGAGGAGTACCGCAATTCGGGCCAGTGGCGGACCGACAGCCCGATCGCGCCGCCCGCCCCACAGCCGGTCAGCGCATCAGCAGCCAGATAAGGGCGAGCGAGCCCGCCGCGATCCGGTACCAGGCGAACGGCGCGAAGCCGTGGCGCGAGACGATGCCGATGAACCAGCGGATGACGACGATCGCGACCACGAAGGAGACCGCGAAGCCGATCGCGATCCCGCCCAGGTTCACCGCGCCGAGATCGTCGCCGTGGCGGGCGAGGCTGATCGTCGTCGCGCCGAGCATGGTCGGGATGGCGAGGAAGAAGCTGAACTCGGCCGCCGTCTTGCGCTCGATGCCGAGCGACAGGCCGCCGAGAATGGTCGCGCCGGAGCGGCTGACGCCCGGGATCATCGAGAGGCACTGGATGAGGCCGACGCCGATCGCCTTGCCTAGCGAGATGTCGGCCACGCCGCGCTCGGTGCCCTGCGGAGTCGTCCGCTCGATGATGAGGATGGCGATGCCGCCGAGGATCAGCGCCCAGGCGACGATCATCGCGCTGCCCAGCATCGCCTCGACATAGTCGAGCAGCGTGAGGCCCACGATCGCCGAGGGGAGGAAGCCGACCGCGATGTTGCGCAGGAAGCGCCAGGCCTCCGGCTCGCGGCGGAAGAGGCCCAGGAGGACGCCCCAGAAGGTCTTCCAGTAGAGGACGACGACGGCGAGGATCGCGCCGAGCTGGATGACGACGTTGAACACCGCCCATTGCTCGGCATCGTAGCCGAGCAGCTCCGAGGCGAGGATCAGGTGCCCGGTCGAGGAGACCGGGATGAACTCGGTGACGCCCTCGACGATGCCGAGCAGGATGATGGTGAGAAGCGCGTCCATCTGTGTTGACGCAGCTCAGTAAGGCGACTTGGCGGCGAAGCGGCCCGAGCGGCGGTAGGCGGTGAGCCAGCCTTCGGCGACGGCGGCGAGCGGGGAGGGCGTGATGCCGAACGCCTCGAACCCGGCCGCGCCGTCCGCGGCGACGCTGTCGCGCTGCATCATCAGCCACTGGTCCCAGGTGATCGGCGCTCCCGGCAGCCAGCCGCCGCCGCGCGCGATCATCCGGCCGATCGGATCGGGGATGTCGAAGATCGCCTTCGAGCCGCGGCCGGTCCGCTCCGCGATCCACCGGTTGAGCTCGATCATGTTCAGCACCTGCGGCCCGCCGAGCTCGTAGGTGCGGCCGCCATGGCTCCTGGGATCGAGCGCGGCGATGGCGATCGCGCGGCCGAGATCGGCGGCGTGGACCGGCTGGATCCGCCACTTGCCGCGGATCACGGGGATGACGGGAAGGAGCCGCGCCATCGTCGCGAAGCGGTTGATGAAATTGTCTTCCTGCGCGAACGCCACGGACGGGCGGACGATCGTCGCCGACGGGAAGGCGGCCCGCACCGCCGCCTCGCCTTCGCCCTTGGAGCGGCCGTAGCGCGATTCGCTCTCCGGATCGGCGCCGATCGCGGAGACCTGGACCAGCGCCTGCGCGCCCGCCGCCGCGGCGGCTTCGGCGACGTTGCGCGCGCCGTCGCGGTGGACCGCGTCGAAATTGCCCTTGAGGATGCCGACGAGGTTGATCACCGCCGCGCTGCCATGGACGGTGCGGGCCACCATGTCCGGCTCGGTGACGTCGCCCGCGGCGAACTGGATCTGGCCGAGCGTCGCCAGCGGCTTCAGGAAATTGGCGCGGCGCGGATCGCGCTGGACGATGCGGAGGCGCAGGCCGCGCGAGAGCAGCGCCTGGCAGGCGTAGCGGCCGATCAGGCCGCCGCCGCCGTACACCGTCACCAGCCGATCCGTCCTGTCCGTCATCGCGCCTGCCCGAGGAAAATCGCGCCCCCCTTGCCCGCTCGGTCCTTGATTGACAAGCGCTTGCGCCCCCCCTAACTCGCGCCCCCTACCGTGATCTCACCCGGGGCCCAGGTGGCGGAATTGGTAGACGCACCAGCTTCAGGTGCTGGCGCTCGCAAGGGCGTGGAGGTTCGAGTCCTCTCCTGGGCACCACCCTTCTTTCAGTGAGCCAGAGCGGCTCCGGCGGCTCTGGCCGGTTCAGAAGCTCTCTTCGGCGTAGATCCGGCAAAGGTCGCCCGCCCATTCGCCGCGATAGCGGTCGAGCAGCCGCTCGGCCGGGGTGCGGCCGGCCGCGAGGATCTCGCGCAGCGGGTCGAGGAAGCCGCTCTCGCTGTCGCCCGCGGCGTTGAGGCGGTTGCGCGAGCGCAGGCCGGCCTCGGCGATCGACAGGATCCGGGCGCCGAGCGCCGCCAGCGGCTCGCCGTCGGGCGTCGTCGCCGCGAGGCCGAGCTTCGGCACGTGGTCGCGCAGCTTCTGCCGCTCCTCGAGGCTCCAGCCCTTCACCTCGTCCCAGGCGGCGTCGAGCGCGCCCTGGTCGTAGAGCAGGCCGACCCACAGAGCGGGGAGGGCGCAGATCCGGCTCCACGGGCCGCCGTCGGCGCCGCGCATCTCGAGGAAGCTCTTGAGGCGGACCTCCGGAAAGGCGGTCGAGAGGTGATCGACCCAGTCGGAGAGGAGCGGCTTCTCGCCGGGAAGGACCGGGAGGCGCCCGTCCATGAAGTCGCGGAAGGAAAGGCCGGCGGCGTCGATGTAGCGGCCGTCGCGGTAGACGAAGTACATCGGCACGTCGAGCGCGTAATCGAGGTAGCGCTCATAGCCGAAGCCGTCCTCGAAGACGAAAGGCAGCATGCCGGTGCGCGCCGGATCGGTGTCGGACCAGATGTGGCTGCGGTAGGAGAGGAAGCCGTTCGGCCGGCCTTCGGTGAAGGGCGAATTGGCGAACAGCGCGGTGGCGAGCGGCTGCAAGGCGAGGCCGACGCGGAACTTCCGCGCCATGTCCGCCTCGGAGGAGTAATCGAGATTGACCTGGATGGTGCAGGTTCTGAGCATCATGTCGAGCCCCAGCGAGCCCACCCTCGGCATGTGGCGCAGCATGATCTCGTACCGCCCCTTGGGCATCACCGGCAGCTCGTCCCGGCTTTTGTCCGGCCACATGCCGAGGCCGAGGAAGCCGACGCCGAGCCGGTCGCCCACTTCCTTCACCTGCCGAAGGTGGCGACCGGCCTCGGCGCAGGTCGCGTGGAGATGCTCGAGCGGCGCGCCGGAGAGCTCGAGCTGGCCCGCGGGCTCGAGGCTGATCGCGCCGTCCTCGCCGGCGAGCGCGATCACCTTGCCCTTCTCCTCCACCGGCTTCCAGCCGAACTCCGTCATCGCCAGGAGGAGGTCGCGGATGCCGCCGGGCTCGTCGTAGGACGGCGCCCGGTAATCGTCGCGGCGATAGACGAACTTCTCGTGCTCGGTGCCGATTCGCCATGCTTCGGCCGGCTTCTCGCCGCCCGCGAACGGCCGGAGGAGGTCGTCGCGGCTCTCGATCGGCGGATCGAACCGGTCGCTTTCGGTGCGGGTCGTCATCGCCGCCGCTCTAGTCGCCGCCGGCCCGCCTCGCCAGCCGGTTTCAACGGGCTACCGGTGCGGCCCAGTCGCCGGCGGCCGCCATCCACAGCGAGAGCGCGGCGATCGCGGCGGTGTCGGCGCGCAGGATGCGCGGGCCGAGCGAGACCGGCCTCGCCTGCGGCACCGCCCGGATCTGCGCCCGCTCCTCGTCGGTAAAGCCGCCTTCCGGACCGATCAGCAGCGCGGCCGGGCCCCGCTCCGCGGCGGCAAGGAGCGGG
Organism: Allosphingosinicella sp.; assembly: GCA_036399955.1. GTDB lineage: Bacteria > Pseudomonadota > Alphaproteobacteria > Sphingomonadales > Sphingomonadaceae > Allosphingosinicella. Next base: position 19,786 of record DASWMB010000191.1, read on the forward strand.
GCGCCGCCGTTCTCGTCGGCAAAGTAGAGCGTCCGATCGTCCGGCCATTCGCGCAGGAAGGCGGCGAGCTTCGCCGGCGCGGCGAGCTCCGGAAGGGCGGTGCGCTCGCACTGCTCGGCGGCTTCGATCGCGTGGGCACGGAGGCGCTCGAGGTTGAGCCGGTCGACCACCGTGCGCTGGGTCAGCACCGGGACGAGACGGGCTGCGCCGAGCTCGGTCGCCTTTTCTATGAGCCAGTCGATCCGCCCCCGCTTGGTCGGCGCGAACAGCAGCCAGAGGTCGGGCACCGGCTCCCGCTCGCGCAGGTGCCGCACGACCGTGAGGGAGACGCGCTTGCGCCCGGCGTCGGCGATCTCCGCGAGCCATTCGCCCGTCCGGTCGTCGAACAGCTTCACCTGCGCGCCGGCGCCGAGGCGGAGGACGTTGCCGAGATAGTTGGCAGGCGGGCCGTCGAGGGTGAGGGAGGCGCCGGCCGTCAGCGTCTGCTCCACGAACAGGCGCGGGAGACTCGCAGGCGGCCAGGCGGGAGTGGCGGGCATCTAGCCCCTCCCCCCTCGCGGGGGAGGGGTTGGGGAGAGGGGGAGCACTGCTCGCGCCTCGACGGCGCGGGCGGTGCTGCCTGCGTCCACCCCGGCATCGAGCCGGGGCCGACGCACCCCTCTCTCCAACCTCTCTCCCGCAAGGGGAGAGAGGCTGAGGGAGGCGCTCTCGGCGAGCGGCTGCTCGACGTAGAGCCGCGGCAGGCTCGAAGGCGGCCAGGCAGGGGTGGCGGGCATATCCTCCCTTACCGTTCGGGCTGAGCTTGTCGAAGCCCTGTCCTC
>DASWMB010000192.1:0-2620 GCA_036399955.1 Allosphingosinicella sp.
GTGTAAGGCTTTAGGGAGGGGAATGATGAGGGGTCTCGACAAAGCGAAGCTGAAGCTGCGTCCGGTTGCGCTTGCCGGCGCGCTCGGCCTTGTCGCTGTCGCTTATGCGCCGCAGCCGGCCGCCGCGGACGCCGCCGCCGAGATGGCGCAGGACCAGCGCGTCCGCACCGCCCAGGCGAGCACGCCCTCGCGCAGCCCGGCCGAACGGGCGCTGGAGAGCCGGATCGCCCAGCTCGGGCGCGAGTTCAACGGCGATGTCGGCATCGCCGTGCGCGACGTCCAGTCGGGCTTCGTCACCGCGTTCGACGGCAACAGCTTCTTCCCGCAGCAGAGCGTCTCCAAGTTCTGGGTCGCGATCACCGCGCTCGACCGGGCCGACCAGGGCGCCCTCAGCCTCGACCAGCGCGTGACGCTGACGCGCAGCGATCTCACCCTCTTCCACCAGCCGATCGCCGCCCAGGTTGGCGCCAACGGCTTCACGACGACCCTGTCCGACCTCCTCTTCCGCGCGATGACGCAGAGCGACAACACCGCCAACGACTTCGTCCTGCGCCGCGCCGGCGGGCCCGAGGCGGTCCGGGCGATGTTCCAGCGCAAGGGCATCGAGGGCATCCGCTTCGGACCGGGCGAGCGGCTGCTCCAGAGCCGGCTGGCCGGGCTCGATACCTGGCGGCCCGAATATACCGGTCCGGGCTTCTACGCGGCCCGCGCAAGCCTGCCGCTCACCGTCCGCCGCGCCGCGTTCGAGCGCTATGTCGCCGATCCGATGGACGGGGCGACGCCGATCGGCATCGTCGACGCGCTCGCCCGCCTGCAGCAGGGCGAGCTGCTCTCGCCCGGCTCGACCCGGCGCCTGCTTTCGATCATGTCGCAGACCAGGACGGGCGCCCAGCGCCTCAAGGGCGGCCTCGCCCCGGGGTGGCGGCTCGCCCACAAGACCGGCACCGGCCAGGTGCTGGGCGGCACCCAGACCGGCTATAACGACATCGGCATCGTGACTTCGCCCGACGGCCGCCATTATGCGGTCGCGGTGATGATCCGCCGCACCGGGGCGCCGCTCGGCACGCGCATGGCGCTGATGCAGAACGCGGTCCGCGCCGTGATCAGCTATGCCGGCGGCGAGAGCGGCGGCGGCAACGTCGCGGCCCGCTAGCCGCCCGTCCCCGTCATTGCGGGCGTAGCGAAGCAATCCAGCCGCGCTTCGGTGCGGCAATGGATTGCTTCGTCTAGGCATCGTAATCGACCTCAACGCCCTCGCCTTGCGGCACCGACTGGCAGGTGAGGACGTAGCCTGAGGCGACCTCGTCGTCGGTGAGGCCGTAGCGTGCCGCCATCTCGACGGCGCCCGAGACGATCCGCGCCCGGCAGGTCGCGCAGACGCCCGCCTTGCAGGCGAACGGGGCGGGAAGCCCTGCGAGCCGAGCGCTGTCGAGGATGTTGCCGGCGTCGGCGCTGAACGGCACCCGGCGCTTCCTTCCGTCGAGCGTCACCAGCATCGTCAGCCCCTGCGCCTCCTGGGACATGGCCTGGAGCTGCGCCTGGAGCGCTTCGACCGGCCGGTCGGCGGTGAAGCGCTCAAGATGGATCCTGTCCTTCGGCACGCCGCGGGCGAGCAAAGCTTCCTCCGCCGCGTCCATCATCGGGCCGGGCCCGCAGATGAAGAAGGCGGCGGCGCGCTCGGCATCGACGAGATGGGTCAGCACCTCCTCGCACTTGGCGCGATCGAGCATGCCGTTGAACAGCTCGATGTCCTCCATCTCCTCGGCGAGGAAGTGATGGACCTCCAGCCGCCCCATGAAGCGGTTCTTGAGCCGGGCGAGCTCCTCGAGGAAGATCACCGACTGGCTGTCGCGATTGCCGTAGACGAGGGTGAAGCGGCTCTCCGGCTCCGCGAGGAGGGCGGTGCGGAGCAGCGACATCACCGGGGTGATTCCGGAGCCGCCGGCGAAGCCGACATAGTGGTTCGACGCCGCCGGATCGAACTCCCAGGTGAAGCTTCCGTGCGGCGCCATGACGTCGATCTCGTCGCCAGGCCGCAGAGTCTCGTTCGCCCAGCTGGAAAAGCGGCCGCCGGCGATCCGCTTCACGGTCACCTTGAGCTCGCCGTCCTCCGGCGCGACGCAGAGCGAGTAGTTGCGCCGCACCTCCTCGCCGTCGATCTCGGCCTTGAGGGTGAGATGCTGACCGGGGCGGAAGCGGAAGGTCTCGCGCAGCGCCTCGGGCACCTCGAAGCGGATCGACTTCGCCTCGGCGGTCTCCTCGATCACGTCGGCGATCCGCAGCCGATGGAAGGAGACGCTCACCGGTCCGCCGTCAGTGGCATTTGAACAGGTCGAAGGGCTCCGCGCAGGCGCGGCAGCGCCACAGCGCCTTGCACGGCGTGGAGCCGAAGCGGCTGACCTCTTCCGTCTCGGTGGAGCCGCATTGCGGGCAGGCGGGGGTGCGCTGCCCGGCGGCAAGCGGCGGCGCGATGCCGTAGGCGTGGAGCTTCTCGCGGCCTTGGGGCGTGATCCAGTCGGTCGTCCACGGCGGGGCCAGGACCGTTTCGATCCTGACGCTGCGATAGCCGGCGGCGTCGAGCGCCTCGCGGATGTCGCGCTCGATCACCTCGGTCGCGGGG
>DASWMB010000193.1:0-11461 GCA_036399955.1 Allosphingosinicella sp.
AGATCGATCCCGCCGACCTGCCGCGGCGCCCGAACATCCACTGGCTCGGCGCGCGCGACTATGCCGATCTGCCCGCCTATCTCGCCGGCTGGGACGCGGCGCTGATGCCGTTCGCGATCAACGAGGCGACCCGCTTCATCAGCCCGACCAAGACGCCCGAATATCTCGCCGGCGGCCGCCCGGTCGTCTCGACCCCGATCGTCGACGTCAAGCGCCACTATAACGACCTCGAGGCGGTGTTCATCGGCGACGGGCCCGACGCGTTCGTCCGCGGCTGCGAGGAGGCGCTGGCGCTGACGCAGGGCGACGACGAGTGGCTGCGCCAGGTCGACCAGAAGCTGGCCAACCTCAGCTGGGACATCACCTTCGCGCGGATGCGCGGCCTCGTCGGAGAGTCGATCCGCACCACGAAGAGCGGGCCGAACGTCGTCACCAACGTCAAGGGCAAGAGCTACGACTATCTCGTCGTCGGCGCCGGCTTCGCGGGGTCGGTGATCGCCGAGCGCCTCGCCAGCCAGCACGACGCGACGGTGCTGGTGATCGACCGGCGGCCGCACGTCGCCGGCAACGCCTACGATCATCTCGACGAGGCGGGCATCCTCATCCACCAGTACGGCCCGCACATCTTCCACACCAATTCGGACGAGATCGTCGACTATCTGTCGCAGTTCACCAGCTGGCGCCCCTATGAGCACCGCGTGCTCGCCGAGGTGCGAGGGCAGCTCGTGCCGATCCCGATCAACCGGACGACGCTCAACCAGCTGTTCGGCCTCGATCTCCGGACCGACGAGGAGGCGGCCGACTATCTCGCCTCGCGCGCCGAGACGGTCGACGAGATCAGGACCTCCGAGGACGTCGTGATCAACGCCGTCGGGCGCGAGCTCTACGAGCTCTTCTTCCAGGGCTATACGCGCAAGCAGTGGGGGATCGACCCGTCCGAGCTCGACAAGGCGGTGACGGCGCGGATCCCGACCCGGACCAATACCGACGACCGCTATTTCGGCGACAAGCACCAGATCATGCCCGCCGAGGGCTATACCAGGATGTTCGAGAACATGCTCGACCATCCCAATATCGACGTGCTGCTCGGCGCCGACTATCGCGAGGTCCGCGATCAGGTCGAGGCCGGACACATCGTCTATACCGGCCCGATCGACGAATATTTCGACTTCCGCTACGGCAAGCTGCCCTATCGCAGCCTCAAGTTCGAGCACAAGGTGATCGACCAGGAGCAGTTCCAGCCGGTCGCGGTGGTGAACTATCCGCACCCCGACGTGCCCTACACCCGGATCACCGAGTACAAGTATCTGACCGGCCAGCGGCACGCCAAGACCAGCGTCACCTACGAATATCCTTCCGCCGAGGGCGATCCTTATTATCCGATCCCCCGTCCGGAGAACCAGGCGCTGTTCAAGAAGTACGAGGCGCTGGCGGACGCCACCGACGGCGTCACCTTCGTTGGCCGGCTCGCCACCTATCGCTACTACAACATGGACCAGGTCGTCGGCCAGGCGCTCGCGACCTTCCGCCGCCTCGACGCGCAGGTGCGGCCCGTCGCCGCGGCGCCGAAGGCAAGCGCGCTCTTCAACAAAGCGGCGGAGTAAGCGCTGAACCTTACCCTCTCCCTTCAGGGGAGAGGGAGGGACCCGCGCGCGAAGCGCGTGGGAGGGTGAGGGCACGGAGTAAGAAGGTGCGCGCGGCCGCCGGAGCCTGCTCTCGGCGCCTGCCCCTCACCCTCCCACCGCCTTCGGCGGCGGGCCCCTCCCTCTCCCCTTGAGGGAGAGGGGTTTCGTGCCCGGCGGCGGTTGCAATGCGGTGACGCCGGCTCCATGGGTCCGCCATGCTTTCTCAACGTACGCGCTACACAATCCGCGCGCTCCTCCACCTCGCGGACCGCTACGGCGAAGGCCCGGTCCAGCTCTCCGAGATCGCGGCGGCGCAGAATCTGCCGCCCAAGTTCCTGACCGTGATCCTCTCGCAGATGCGGCGGGCCGGCGTCATCGAGACGCTGCGGGGCCGCGAGGGCGGCTACTGGCTGGCGAGGCCGCCGTCGGACATCAGCTACGGCGAGATCGTTCGGCTGACGCGCGGATCGCTCGGCCTCCTCCCCTGCGCCAGCCGCTACGCCTACGAGCAGTGCAAGAACTGCATCACCGAGGACAAATGCCGCCTCCACCGGGCGATGCTGCTGGTCCGCGACGAGACCGCGCGGATCCTCGACGGCCTCAGCCTCGCCGATCCCGTGGAGCTCGCGGACGTGGCGGAGCCGGTGTGACCGCCGCAATGGCGGCGGTGATCGGCGGCGGCCTGTCGGGTGCGCTCCAGGCGATGCACCTGCTGCGCGAGGGAGCGGACCGCGTCATCCTGATCGAGCGGGCGGGCGCGCCCGGGCGCGGCGTCGCCTACGGCACCGACCGGCCCGAGCACCTGCTCAACGTCCCCGCGGCGCGGATGAGCGCCTTTCCAGACGATCCGGACCATTTCGCCCGCTGGTACGCGGAGCGCGGCGGCGGACCCGAGGACTTCGCGCCGCGGATGCTGTTCGGCGACTATGTGGTCGGGCTGCTCGCGGTCGCGGGGGAGGGTCTGGAGATCGTCCGCGGCGAGGCGGTAGACGTGGACGGCGGCGCCGTGGTGCTCGCCGACGGCCGCCGGATCGAGGCGCAGACGGTGGTGCTCGCGCCCGGCAACCTGCCGCCGGCGACGCCGCGCGGGATCGAGCCTGCGCGGCTCGGCGCGCTGTGGGTCGCCGACCCGTGGGCCGGGCCGATCGCCGCCGGGCTGGGCGAGGGCGACGCCGTGCTCCTGATCGGCACCGGCCTCACCGCGATCGATGCGGCGCTGACGCTGGAGGCGAACGGCTTTCGCGGCCGCATCCTCGCCCTCTCCCGCCGCGGCCTCGCGCCGCGCGCGCACGGCCTGCGCGAGCCGGTCTGCGCACCGCAGGAGGCATTGCCCGCAGAATGCATCCCGCTCCTGCGCCACGTCCGCCGCCGCTCGGCGGAAGCCGGCTGGCGCTGCGCCGTCCACGAGCTGCGGACGGTGACGCAATCGCTGTGGGCGGCGGCGAGCGACGGGCAGCGCCGCCGCTTCCTCCGCCACCTGCGCCCCTGGTGGGACGTCCACCGCCACAGGATCGCGCCCGCCGTCGCGGCGACCATCGCGCGGATGGAGGCGGAGGGGCGCCTGGCCTTCGCCGGCGGCCGGATCGCCTCGATCGAAGTGGACGGGACTGTGCGCTGGCGGCCGCGCGGCGGCGGCGAAGAGCGCGAGCTGCGCGCCGCCCGCATCGTCAACTGCACCGGGCCTGAGCTCAACGTCGTCCGATCGGGCGAGCCGCTGCTCGATGCGCTGGTCGGACGCGGCCTCATCCGTGCCGACCCACTCCGCATCGGCATCGACGTCGATCTCGAGTGTCGCACCCTCGCTTCGGACGGCGCGCCCTCGAACGAACTCTACGCCATCGGCCCGGTCACGCGCGGCGCCTTCTGGGAGAGCGTCGCCGTCCCCGACATCCGCGGCCAGGCGCAGTCCGTCGCAAGGCGGATCGTCAGATCAGGATCCTGAACAGGGCGCCGCCTTCGGGCCCTTCGTCGAGCGTGATCGAGCCGCGATGGGCGAGGATGACCTGGCGGGCGAGGCTGAGGCCGACGCCGGTGCCCTTCGCCTTGGTCGTGAAGAAAGGGAGGAAGATGTCCTGCCTGAGCTGCTCCGGCACGCCCTGGCCGTTGTCGCAAACCTCGATCTGGGTCCGCCCGCTGGGCGTGGCGGCGAAGGAGAGGGCGACGCGCGGCGCCCCGGCATGGGCGCGCGCCGCCTCGGCGGCGTTCTTGAGGAGGTTGATCAGCACCTGGCAGAGGAGGTCGGGGTCGGCGTCGATCGTCAGCCCCTCGGAGGACAGGCTGAGCGAAAGCTCGACGCCCTCGGCGACCGCGCCGGCCGCGAAAAGGGATTCGATCTCCCGCGCCCAGGGCGCCACCTCGAACAGCTTGCGCCGCACCTCCGGCGCGCGGCTGATCTGGCGGTAGCTTTCGACGAAGTGCATCACGCCGTCGGCGCGGCGGGAGAGCGTCTCGACGGCGGCGCGGGCATCGCGCACGGCGGGATCGTCGCCCTTGTCGATCTCCCCCATCAGGTCCGCCGCCGTGTGGGCGAGCGAGGTGACCGGCGTCATCGAGTTCATGATCTCGTGGGTGAGGACGCGGATGAGGTCGCTCTGCGCCGCGATCTCGATCGCGTTCAATTCGCTCTGGATCGGCTGGACGGCGACGACGCGGACGAGGCCGCCCAAGCGGTGGACGATGGCGGCGCTGACCATCGCCGTCTGCGGCACGCCTTCCGTCATCAGCGGGACCAGCCTCGGCCGGCCGACGACGCCGCCGGCCAGCGCCTTCATGAAGGCGTCGCCATATTCGGCGAAGTCTTCGACGCGGACGCCGGTATGGCGGACGAGCAGCCGCCGCGACGCCTTGTTGGCGAGCTCGACCTTGCCGTCACCATCGACGATCATCAGCGCGATCGGGGCATCGTCGAGCACCGCTTCGTAGAAGCGGTTCGCATCGGAGAGGCTGTGCCGCTCGTCGCGGAGCTTGCGGATGCCCTGGTCCAGCGCTTCGCCGAGCTCGGCGAAGCCGCTCCCGGCCCAGCGCGTCGCGAAGCCCTGGCTCAAGTCGCCGAAGCGGACGGCGTCGATGAAACGCGCGATCTCGCGGTTGGTGCGCTGGATGTAGCGCCACAGCATCGCCGCGGCGCCGAGGCAGAGCAGGCCCGCGACGATGCGCGCGGCGCCGAGCCCCTCCATGTTGAGCGACTGGACGAAGGCGAAGGCGGCGAGGAGCAGCACCCCCGCCCGCAGCGCCAGCCCGAAAGCGAAGCGGCTCCTAAAGCCCATGCTTCTCCATTCGGCGGTAGAGGGAGGCGCGGGTGAGGCCGAGCTCCTGGGCGGCCAGCGAGATGTTGTAGGCGTGCTTCTTCAGGGCCTGCTCGACGATGTGACGCTCGGCGCGCTCGAGGTTGAGATCGCCGGCGAGCGCGCTTTCCGGTGCGCTCGCAGCGGGCGCGGCCATGCGCTGGGGCGCATTGCGCGAGAGCGAGAAGTCGTCGACGGTGAAGTCGCCGTCGCCGGCGAGGATCACGGCCCGCTCGGCGGCGTGGCGGAGCGCGCGGACATTGCCCGGCCAGTCATAGGCCTTGAGCGCCTCCATCACCTCGCCGGGCACCGCGCGCGCGGGCTTGCCGTACTTCCTCGCATAGGCGGCGATGAAATGCTCGACGAGGAGCGGGATGTCGTCGCGCCGCTCGCGCAGCGGCGGCAGGTCGATCTCGACGGTGTTGAGCCGGAACAGGAGGTCCTGGCGGAATCGCGTCTCATCGGTGAGCTGGTCGGGCGGCATGTTGGTCGCGGCGATGACGCGGACGTCGATCGGCACCGGCCGGTTCGCGCCGACCGGGATCACCTGGCGCTGCTCGAGCGCGGTGAGGAGCTTGGGCTGGAGATGGAGCGGCAGATTGCCGATCTCGTCGAGGAACAAAGTCCCGCCATGCGCCGCCTGGAGGCGGCCGATGCGGTCGCCGCGGGCATCGGTGAAGGCGCCCTTCACATGGCCGAACAGCTCGCTTTCGAACAGGTTCTCGGCGACCGCGCCGAGATCGACCGAGACGAGCACATTGTCGGCGCGGCGCGAGCGGCGGTGAAGGTCGCGCGCGACCAGTTCCTTGCCGGTCCCGTTCTCGCCGAGGATGAGGACGTTGGCCTCGGTCGGCGCGGCCCGCTCGATCAGCGAATAGACCCGCGCCATTCCGGGTGCGCGGCCGAGCAGCGGCGTCTCGCCCGCCGCGGGCGCGGTGATCGCGGCCGAGCGCTTGCGCTCCGTCACCGCCTCCTCGCGCGAGTTCCTGAGCGCTGCCGCGGTGCGGACGGTGGCGAGCAGCCGCTCGTTCGACCACGGCTTGGAGACGAAGTCGGTCGCGCCGCGCTTCATCGCCTCGACCGCGATCTGGACGCCGCCATGGGCGGTGATCATCACCACCACCGCCTCGGCGTCGCGCTTCAATATCTCGGCGAGCCACTGGAAGCCCTCGGCCGCATTGGTGGCGCCGCGCCCGAAATTGGCGTCGAGCAGCACCACGTCCGGCCGCCGCTCGTCCATCGCCGCCAGCGCCTCGTCCGGCGCCTGGAAGGTCGCGATCTCGGCGAACAGATCGCGCAGGAGAAGGCGGGCGGAAAGGAGGATGTCCGGATCGTCATCGATCACGATGCACAGATCGAAAGGCTTTGCGCGCGTCACGAACCCCACTCCCCTTGCCGTTCCTACCGGTCTCCCCCTGCACAATCAATTTCCGTGCCAGCGGCGTCCGCAACCGAACAGCCTTGTTCGAAAGCGGACAGGCCGGGCGTCGCGCGGTGCCAGCGGGACAGCGACGCGCCGCAGCAGAAACGGCGGAAAACTGCGCTTTCCGGCCGCTGGCACGGCTCGTGCTGATTGTCCGGCGACAGGGAAACGTCACTTTTTCAAAGGGAACAAGACAATGGCAAAGATCGAAACCTTCACCTTCACCCTCGGCATGATGCTGGCCAGCCTGCTCGTCTTCGCGACGATCGCGCCGGTCGCCTGAGCCTCCTGCCGGTGTCCGCACGCGAACAGGGCCTGTCCGATATCGGACATCGGCGCGGCGCGCTGCAGCCGGCAGGGGCTTTCCGCCTCCACGGACGGTGGCACGAACATTGCTACCCGATCGGGAAGCGGAGGGATCACGAATGAGCGTCATCACCATCAAGGACAAGACGGACAAGCCGGCGGCCGGCGCGGCGCACAGCGGCGGCGGCATGGACAAGGTCGTCGCTACGAAGGGCCTGAGGAAGGAAGTGAAGATCGCGATGGTCGTCGCGATCGTCGTCCTCGCCGCGGCCGCCTTCTACCTGATGGCGCCGACGGCCAACAGTCAGACCATCGCCGCCGAGCGGGTCACCATCTCGCAGGTCGCGCGCGGCCGCTTCGACGACTTCCTGCCGCTGCGGGCGCGGGTGGAGCCGAGCATCACCGTCTATCTCGACGCGGTCGAGGGCGGGCGGGTCGAGCAGCGGATGGTCGAGGACGGCGCGGTCGTCCAGCAGGGCCAGCTGCTCGCGGTGCTTTCCAACTCGGACCTGCAACTGAACGTCCTCGCCCGCCAGACCGAGGTCACCCAGCAGATCAACTCGATGCGCAGCCAGGAGCTGTCGCTGTCGCAGACCCGCCTCGCCAACCAGCGCGCGTTGCTCGAGGCCGACCTCGTCGCCCAGCAGGCGCGCCGCCAATATGAGACCCAGCGTCCGCTCGCCGAGCGCGGCTACGTGCCGCAAAAGCAGTTCCAGGACAGCCGCGACGCGTACAACGCCGCGCGCGAGCGCGTCGCGATCCTGCGCCGCCAGCAGGCGACGGACGAGACCCTCCAGTCGAGCCAGCTCGCCCAGCTGCGCGCTTCGACCGCGGCGCTCAACCAGAGCCTCCACCTCGCCCGCGCAAGCCTCGACGCGCTCAACCTGCGCGCGCCGGTGGCGGGCCAGCTCACCTCCTTCTCGATCCAGGTCGGCCAGTCGTTCAACCGCGGCGAGCGCCTCGGACAGATCGACAGCGCCGGATCCAACAAGCTGCGCGCCCAGGTCGACGAATTCTATCTCGGCCGCGTCGCCGAGGGCCAGATCGCGGGTGCCGAGGTCGGCGGGCGCCAGTATCGCCTGCGGGTCCAGAAGATCTATCCGCAGGTCCGCAACGGCGCCTTCGAGGTCGACCTGACCTTCGTCGGCGGCGAGCCGGCGAACCTCCAGCGCGGCCAGACCGTGCAGGTGCGGCTGACGCTCGGTGATCCGGCGCCGGCTTTGCTCCTCCCCAACGGCGCTTTCTACAACGACACCGGCGGCAACTGGGTGTTCGTGGTGGCGCCCGACGGCGGCAGCGCGGTCAAGCGCCAGGTCCGCCTCGGCCGGCGCAATTCGGAATTCATCGAGGTGCTCGACGGTCTCGAACCCGGCGAGCGCGTGATCACCTCACCCTACACAGGCTTCGCCGAGCGGGATCGGCTGGACCTCACGAGCTGAAGAAGGAGCGTAAGACCATGCTGACAATGCGTGACCTCTCGAGGGTCTACCGGACCGAAACCGTCGAAACCACGGCCCTCGACGGCATCTTCCTGGACGTCGCCGACGGCGAGTTCTGCGCGATCATGGGCCCGTCGGGCTGCGGCAAGTCGACGCTGCTCAACGTCATGGGCATGCTCGATTCGCCGTCGAGCGGCTCCTATGTGTTCAACGGCACCGAGGTGGCGGGGCTGCCCGAGGCGAAGCTCGCCGACTTCCGCAAGCGGAACATCGGCTTCATCTTCCAGAGCTTCAACCTGGTCGACGAGCTCACCGTCCGCGAGAATATCGAGCTCGCTTTGCTCTACCACGACGTCCCCGCCGCCGAGCGCCGCCGCCGCGTCGACGAGGTGATGGACAAGGTCGGCATCGCCCATCGCGGCAAGCACCGGCCGAGCCAGCTTTCGGGCGGCCAGCAGCAGCGCGTCGCCGTCGCCCGCGCGCTGGTCGGCAGCCCCAACCTGATCCTCGCCGACGAGCCGACCGGCAACCTCGACACCCAGCATGGCGAGGAAGTGATGAAGATGCTGCAGGCGCTGAACGCCGAAGGCTCGACGATCGTGATGGTGACCCACTCGCCGGCCCATGCCGATTATGCGAGCCGGGTCGTCAACATGCTCGACGGCCGGATCCTCGTCGAGCGGCGCCGGGCGGCTTAACGGCTGTGCGCGTCGACCACGCTCCGTTCGCCCTGAGCTTGTCGAAGGGTTGTCCTTCGCTTTCTCACGGCAGCGAGAAGGGCAGGGCTTCGACAAGCTCAGCCCGAACGGTGTCGTGTCTGGCGCTTGCGTCACTTCTGCTCACCGCCGCCGCATCTGCCCCTGCGCAGACGCGCAGCGCCGCGACCGTCGTCATGTCCGACGATCCCGGCGAACGGCGGTTCCAGGAGGAGACGGGCTATTCGGACGCGGTCATAGCCGGCGACACGATCTACCTTTCGGGGGTCGTCGTCGGGCTTCGTGAGGGCGAAGATCTCGCCGCCGGCTATGACCGCACCTACCGGCATATCGGCGGGATCCTCGCCCGCGCCGGGGCGAGCTGGGACGACGTCGTCGACATGACCAGCTACCACACCGACATCGCCGCCCAGTTCGAGGCGATGCGCGCCGTGCACCGGCGACATGTGCGTGCCCCTTATCCCGCCTGGACGGCGATCGACGTCGACCGGCTGCTGCCGGAGCGCGGGCTCACCGAGATCAAGATCGTCGCGCGGCGGCCCGAACGGGCGCGCCGCGGCGGCAGCCGGCGCCGCTAGGCGCAAGGGAGGCAGAAGATGTGGCGCAATTATCTCCTCGTCGGCGTCCGGGCGCTGTTCAAGAACAAGACCTACGCCATCATCAACATCGCCGGGCTCGCGATCGGCATGGCCGCATGCCTGATGATCCTCCTGTTCGTGCGCCACGAGCAGAGCTTCGACCGCTGGATCCCCGGCCATGAGAACGTCTACCAGCTCCAGAGCTGGTACAAGTCGAACGACACGGGCGAGGAGAACAAGCTCCGGATGACGCCCTACATCGCCGGCAAAAGGCTGGCGCAGGACTTCCCGCAGATCGAGCGCGAGGTCTACGCCTTCGAGACCTCGCCGGTGATGATGCAGAACGGCGAGGCCGTGACGCTGGAGGACTTCGTCTACACCGACGGCAGCTTCCTGCGCGTCGTGCCGCTGCCGATGCTCCAGGGCGATCCGAGCGCGCTCGACCAGGTCGGCACCGCCGTCATCAGCCGGGCGGAGGCGATCCGCCGCTTCGGCACCGACAATGTCGTCGGCCGCACGCTGTCGGTGATCAGCCGCGGCGTCACCCGCGACTTCCGGATCAACGGCATCCTCGCCGACGTGCCTTCCAATTCGCACTTGCAGGCGAACGTCATCGCCCGGCTCGATTACGCGGCGTTCAACGCCGACGTCCCGCAGGCGCTGACCTGCTGGGGCTGCCAGGGCGGCTGGGTCTATGTGAAGCTGCGGCCGGGCACCAATCCGGACACGATCCGCGGCGCGCTCCAAGCCTGGGAGCGGCGCAACATCCCCGACGAGAATGCCGGCGAAGCGCGCTTCAACGCCGGCGACGAGCAGGACTGGCACCTCGTCAACATCGCCGACATCCACCTCGGCGAGGCGCAGGAAGGCGCGATGCGGCCGGGCAACGACAGCACGACCATCGTCACCTTCTCGATCATCGCCCTCCTCATCCTCGCCATGGCAGTCGTGAACTTCACCAATCTCGCCACGGCCCGCGCGAGCCAGCGCGCCCGCGAAGTGGCGCTGAGGAAGGTGCTCGGCGCCAGCCGCCGCCAGCTCATCGTCCAGTTCCTCGCCGAATCGCTGCTGATCGCGGTGGTCGCGATGGGAATCGCGCTGGCGCTGGTCGAGCTGCTGCTGCCGGGCTTCTCCGCCTTCCTCGATGCCGACATGCGCGTCGACTATTTCGGCCTCGGCGGGATCGGGCTGCCGGTGCTGCTGCTGGTCGCCGTGGTCGGGCTGCTCGGCGGGCTCTATCCGGCCTTCTTCATCTCGCGCTTCCAGCCGGCGACGGTGCTGAAGGCGAACAAGTCCTCGACCGAGCCGCCGGGGACGGGGCGCCTCCGGACCGCGCTGGTCGTCGGCCAGTTCGCGATCTCGATCGGCCTCATCATCTGCACCGCCGTCATCTATGCGCAGACCGTCTACGCCCGCACCGTCGATCCCGGCTACAGCCGCGACCACATCCTGCAGGTGGACGAGCTTTCGCGCTACCAGCTGATCGGCCGCACCGAGGCGATCGTCGAGCAGACCCGGCGCGTGCCGGGCGTCCGCGCCGTCGGCCGCACCGGGATCGGCGTCGCCACCCAGAACCAGAACAACAGCGGCGTCATGGTCCCCGGCCGCACCGACCCGATCAACATCGGCCAGTATTCGGTCGACGAGGGCTTCCTCGAGGCGATGGGGATGAGGATGGTCGCGGGCCGCTGGTTCGACCGCACCCGGCCGATGGACGACATGTCGCTGCCATACCCGCCAACGCCCGAATCGCAGCGCGCGCTCGCCGGCCGCGGCGCCAATGTCGTGATCAACGAGCTGGCGGCTTTGCGCCTCGGCTTCCGCGATCCGCGTGAGGCGGTCGGCCGGACCTTCCGCGCCGGCCTCGTCGACAACGAGTTCGGCCTGGTGCCGGTGACGGTCGTCGGCGTGGTGAAGGACGCCCGCTTCCGCTCGATGCGCGAGCCGATGGACCCGATCATGTTCCAGAATTCGCGGACCGGCCCGCACACCCACATGATCGTGCGCTTCGAGGGCGATCCGTCCGCGGTGCGCGCCGGGGTCGAGCGGGTGTGGAAGTCGGTGGCGAGCGAAGTGCCGTTCAACGCCGA
>DASWMB010000194.1:0-2756 GCA_036399955.1 Allosphingosinicella sp.
CGTCGCGCTCCAGTACCAGCGCAACGATGCCGCCTTCACCCGCGGCAAGTTCCGGGTCCGCGGGGACAATCTCGAAATCTTCCCGTCCCACTATGAAGACACCGCCTGGCGGATCAGCTTCTTCGGCGATGAGGTCGAGGAGATCGTCGAGTTCGATCCGCTGACGGGCAAGAAGGTCGCCAGCCTCGACAGCGTCAAGGTCTATGCGAACTCGCATTATGTGACGCCGGGGCCGACGCTGAAGCAGGCGATGGGCGCGATCCGCCACGAGCTCACCGAGCGCCTCAAGGAGCTCCACGCCGAGGGCAAGCTCCTCGAAGCGCAGCGGCTCGAGCAGCGCACCAATTTCGATCTCGAGATGATCGCCGCCACCGGCTCCTGCGCCGGCATCGAGAATTACAGCCGCTTCCTCACCGGCCGCCTTCCCGGCGAGCCGCCGCCGACCCTGTTCGAATATCTGCCCGAGAACGCGCTCCTCTTCGTCGACGAGAGCCATCAGACGGTGCCGCAGATCGGCGCGATGGCGCGCGGCGACCACCGGCGGAAGATCACGCTCGCCGAGTTCGGCTTCCGTCTCCCGTCCTGCATCGACAACCGGCCGCTCAGGTTCAACGAATGGGACGCCATGCGCCCGCAGACTGTCGCCGTCTCGGCGACGCCGGGGGGGTGGGAGCTGGAGCAGACCGGCGGCGTCTTCGTCGAGCAGGTGATCCGGCCGACCGGCCTCATCGACCCGCCGGTCGAGATCAAGCCCGTCGAGGACCAGGTCCAGGACCTGATCAACGAGGCGCGGATCACCGCCCAGAAGGGCTATCGCACCCTCGTCACGACGCTGACCAAGCGCATGGCCGAGGACCTCACCGAGTTCATGCACGAAGCGGGCCTTCGCGTCCGCTACATGCACTCCGACGTCGAGACGCTGGAGCGCATCGAGCTGATCCGCGACCTCCGGCTCGGCGTCTACGACGTGCTCGTCGGCATCAACCTGCTGCGCGAAGGCCTCGACATCCCCGAATGCGGCCTCGTCGGCATCCTCGATGCGGACAAGGAAGGCTTCCTCAGGTCCGAGACCTCGCTCATCCAGACCATCGGCCGCGCCGCCCGCAACGTGGAGGGCCGCGTCATCCTCTATGCGGACCGGATCACCGGCTCGATGGAGCGGGCGCTGCGCGAGACCGATCGCCGCCGCCAGAAGCAGGTCGAATATAACGAGGCGAAAGGCATCACGCCGACGACGATCAGGCGCGACATCCAGAACATCCTCGCCGACGTCAGCCAGCGCGACGGCGTCATCGTCGACACCGGCGACGACGATCGCCCGCACCTCGTCGGCCACAACCTCAAGGCCTATATAGCCGATCTCGAGCAGCGCATGCGCAAGGCCGCCGCCGACCTCGAATTCGAGGAGGCGGGGCGCCTACGCGACGAGATCCGCCGCCTCGAAGCGGACGAGCTCGGCGTCCCCGACGCCCAGAAGCGCGCGCCGATCCTCGGCAGCTCGACGGAAGGCAAGCCCGGCACGCGGAAGACGCGCTACGGCAAGCAGCAGCAGATGCGGATGGGGAAACGGATGGGCGGGCGGCGTTAGCGCCTGTGCATTAGTCACCCGGCCCGAATAGGCACGCGCGACAGCCCGCACATCTGCAAAGGCATGGTTTAGCTTATCGCAGGCAACGGAGGACCAAATGCTCGCACTCCGCCTATTCCTGATCCTCGGCTGGATCGCGATCGCGCTTGTCACGGCCCATGCGATGGCGGCGCTCGGCGTCAGCGGGTTCGTCGAGACGGTGCTGGCCGACATCCGCCACCCCTGGCGGCTGCAGCTCTATCTCGATTTCGAGCTGCACCTGTTGCTCTTCGGCGGGTGGATCGCATGGCGGGAGCGGCCGCTCCCGCTCGGCCTCGCCGGTGCGCTGGCGACGCTCCTGCTCGGCGCGCTGTTCACGCTTCCCTATCTGCTGTTCGCGACCGTCCGCGCGAAAGGCGACGCGCGCCGGCTGCTGCTCGGCGCCCGCGCCTAGGTGGCGGGCGCGGCGGTGCAGCGGGCGCTGCGCCGCGCCTCGGGCAGGCGCTGGCGGATCCAGTCGCGCATGCTCGGATAGACCCTCTCGAGCTCGTCATAGACCCGGCACGCCTCCGGGCGGCGGTTCAGCGAGACCAGCGACTGGCCGAGGAAATAGAGGCTGTCGGCCGCCCGCTCGCCTTCCGGATTGCCCTGGTAGTTGGCGAGGAAGATGCGCGCCGCGGTCGCCGGCTTGCCGTCGTCGAGGAAGGCGCGGCCGGCGAGGTTCGAGGCCCAGCTCGCCCAGCGGCTCCGCGGGAAACGCTCGGCTGCGGCCTGAAGCGCCGTCTGCGCCTCGGCGTAGCGCTTCTGCTCCCACAGGCGGAAACCGGCATTATAGGCTTCCTCCGCCGCATCGCCGGCTGCCGCCGGAGCGGGCGTGGCGGCGGCCGGCTCCGGCTGCGCCGCGGCGGTGCGGACCGGCTCGCGCGCGGCCGGTTGCGGCGCCGCCGTGGTCTGCGCCGCCGGTTGGGCCGGCGGCGTTTCGAGCCTGTCGAGCCGGGCGACGGTCTCCTCGCGCAGCCGCGTCATCGCCGCTTCCATCTGGCGGGTGCGGTGCGCCGTCTCCTCGATCTGGCCGGTCAGCGCCGCGAGCTGCGATTCGAGCGCATCGACGCGGGCGGTGAGGTCGCTCACCGCGCTCGCGCCGGCAGCCGGACGGTTCGCGGGCTGCTGCGCCTGCGGCTGGATCTCG
>DASWMB010000195.1:0-6068 GCA_036399955.1 Allosphingosinicella sp.
GCCTGGGCCGCGCGCCATCCCGTCCGGAGGGCGCGCAATGGGCCGAGCCGCTCCAGCAGACGACGTCGGTGGCGTTCCGCGCCGATGGCGAGGGCTTCATCCGCCCCGGCTTCCGCCACCTCTTCGTCGTTCCCGCCGACGGCGGCGCGCCGCGCCGGCTGACCTACGGCGACTTCCATCATGACGGGCCGGTCAGCTGGTCCTCCGACGGGCGCGCCGTCTACCTCAGCGCCAACCGCTCGCCGAACTGGGAGCGCGATCCGGACCAGTCGGACGTCTATGCCGTCGACGTCGGCTCGGCGACACTCCGCCGTCTCACCGACCGCTCCGGCCCCGACGCAGCCCCGGTCGCTTCGCCCGACGGCCGCCGCATCGCTTACCTGGGCTATGACGACCGCGGCTACGCCTACACCCAGTCGCGGCTCCATGTGATGGACCGCGACGGCTCCAACCGCCGCGTCCTCACCGGCGGCTTCGATCGGGACGTCGAGGCGCCGGTCTGGGCGGCGGACGGAAACTCGATCTACGTGCGATATGACGAGGCCGGCTCGACCGAGGTCGCGCGAATCGGGCTGGACGGCAGCGTCCGCACCGTCGCCGAAGGGCTCAGCGGCTCCGATCTCGACCGGCCCTATACGGGCGGCAGCTTCAGCGTCGCGCGCGACGGCACCCTCGCCGTCACCGCCGGCAGCGGAACGCGCCCGGCCGAGGTCGCGCTGGTCCGCGGCGGCTCGCGACGCATGCTCACCCGGCTCAACGAAGACCTGCTCGCCCACAAGTCCCTCGGCGAGGTGCGGCGGATCGCGGCGCGGTCCTCGCACGACCAGCGGCCGATCGAGGGCTGGCTGACGCTTCCGCCCGGCCACCGCGAAGGGCAGCGCCATCCGCTGATCCTCGAGATCCACGGCGGGCCCTGGGCCGCCTACGGGCCGCATTTCGCCACCGACAACCAGCTCTACGCCGCCGCCGGCTACGCCGTCCTGTCGGTCAATCCGCGCGGCTCGACATCCTACGGCCAGGAATTCGCCGACCTCATCCACCGCGCCTATCCCGGCAACGACTATGACGACCTGATCAGCGCCGTCGACGCCGCGGTCGCCGCGGGCGTCGCCGATCCCGAGCGGCTGTTTGTCACCGGCGGATCGGGCGGGGGCGTCCTCTCCTCCTGGATCATCGGCCGCACCAACCGCTTCAGGGCGGCGGCGGTGCAGAAGCCGGTGATCAACATGGTGAGCCAGGTGCTGACCGCGGACGCGACGCCCTATTTCGCGCGCTACTGGTTCGGGGCGATGCCGTGGGAGGATCATGAGGCGTACTGGCGGCGCTCGCCGCTGTCGCTCGCCGGCAATATCCAGACGCCTGCGCTGGTGATCGTGGGAGCGGAGGACAATCGCACCCCGCCGAGCGAGGCGGAGCAGCTCTATACGGCGCTGCAGCTGCGCGGCGTGCCGACGGCTTTGATCCGGGTGCCGGGAGCGCCGCACAATCTGGTCGGCCGCCCGTCGCAGAATGCCGCCAGGGTCAGCGCGATCCTCGAATGGTTCGACCGCTACCGCGACGGCTGGCAGCCGCCCGCAGCACCGGCCGCGCGCTGATCGCTCAGGCGACGCGGCGCCAGGTTTCGGAGAGCCACGCGCGGGCCTGGCGCTGGGCTTCGGCGATCTCGCGCGCGGTCATCTCGTCCGCGATGTCGGCGCGGCATTGCTGGCCGAGCTCGCTGCCGTTGAGGGCGGCGAGGTTGAACCATTTATGCGCCTCGATGAGGTCGACCTCGAGGCCGCAGGTCCCGGTCGAGTAGGCGACTCCGAGCTGGTAGAGCGCGTCGGCGTCGCCGGCGGCGGCGTCGGCGATCAGGCTCTCCATCAGGAAGGTGGCTGATTTGAGGCTGGTACCCATGACATGCTCCCCTGTCTGGCGTGTCTGGAGCCTGTCTCGCCCACCTCTTCCAAAGAAATGGTTAACGCGGCGGTGACCTTATTTCGCTGACGAGGCCGTCACCGGCAGATTGTCGATCAGCCGCGTCTGGCCGAGCCACGCGGCGGCGAGGAGCCGGGCGGGGCGCTCGGCGGTTTCGACCGGCGCCAGCGTCTCGGCGTCGCGCAGCTCGACATAGTCGATCGGATCGAAGCCGGCGCGGGCGAGCGACTCGCGTGCCTTGGCCAGCGCTTCCTCCACGGGGCGACCGTCGGCGATCGCCTGCGCCGCCTCGCCGAGCGCGCGGGGAAGGGCGCGGGCGGCGCGCCGCTCCTCGTCGGTGAGGTACAGGTTGCGCGAGGAGAGGGCGAGACCGTCGGCGTCGCGCTCCGTCGGCACCGCGACGATCCGCACCGGAAGACCGAGGGCGTCGACCATCTGCCGGACGACGAGGAGCTGCTGATAATCCTTCTCGCCGAACAGGGCGACATCGGGAGCGACCTGCTCGAAGAGCCGCGCCACCACGGTGGCGACGCCGTCGAAATGGCCGGGGCGCGCATCGCCGTCGAGCCCGCGTGCGGCCGGACCGGCTTCGACCGAGGCTTCCGGCCCGCCCGGGTACATGGTTTCGACGTCCGGCGCCCAGAGGATCTCGCAGCCCGCTTCCTCCAGCATCTTGACGTCGCCCGCCTCCCGGCGCGGATAGCGGGAGAGGTCCTCCTCAGGGCCGAACTGGGTCGGATTGACGAAGATCGACGCGACGACATGCCGCGCGTGGCGCCGCCCTTCCTCGATCAGGGCCATGTGGCCGGCATGGAGCGCGCCCATCGTCGGCACGAACGCGACGGTGCCGCCCCCGGCCTTGAGCGCCGCCACGGCCTCACGCAGCTCTTCTTTTTGACGGATAATTCGCACTGGCCCTTGGCCTCCCATGGCCGCCTGGCCTATTCGAGGGGGCGGCCCTTAGCACGGGGGCCGGGTAATCAATCAAGTGGGGGCAAGCGCAGTGGCCGCGCCGCATATCATCGTCTTCGCCAACGAGAAGGGCGGCACCGGCAAGTCGACGACGGCCGTCCACACCGCCGTCGCCCTCGCCGCCGGCGGGCGCAGGGTCGCCGCGCTCGATCTCGACACGCGCCAGCGCACGCTCGGCCGCTATCTCGACAACCGCACCGCCACCATCGATCGGATGGGCGTCGACCTCGCCATGCCCACTTACGAGACCTTCGATCCTGCCAAAGGCGAGGACGTGGATTCCCATATCTCCCGCGTCGGCGAAGGCGCGGACGTCGTCGTGATCGACACGCCCGGCCGCGACGATCCGCACGCCCGCGCCGCGATGCTCCGCGCGGACACCCTGGTGACGCCGATCAACGACAGCTTCGTCGATCTCGACCTGATCGGCGAAGTCGACGCCGAGACCTTCAAGGTGAAGCGCCCGAGCTTCTATGCGGACCTCGTCTGGCGCAGCCGGACCCAGCGCGCCAAGGCGCACGGCGCCAGCGTCGACTGGGTCGTGCTCCGGAACCGGATGCAGCATATCGAGGCGCGCAACATGCGCCGCGTCGGCCTCGCGCTGGAGGAGCTCTCCCGCCGCGTCGGCTTCCGGATCATCCCGGGCCTGGGCGAGCGAGTCATCTATCGCGAGCTCTTCCCCAAGGGGCTGACCCTGCTCGATCTCGCGCAGCTCGGCGAGGTCGGCCTCAGCCACATCGCCGCGCGGCAGGAGCTTCGCGAGATGATCGCCGGCTTCGGCATCCCCGACGGGGGGCAGAGCGCGGCGGAGGGCCGCGCCGCCGCGCTCGCCGGCTGATGGGCAAGATCCTCCTCCTCGTCGCCTTCGTCCTCCTCGTCCTCTGGTGGTGGCAGCGGCGGCCGGCGCGGGCAGCGCGGCCTGCGCCGATGCCGCTCGCCGAGGCGCGGCGGCTGCTCGGCGTTTCGGAGGAAGCGAGCCTCGCCGACATCCGCGCCGCGCACCGCCGCCTGATCGCGAAAGTGCATCCCGACACCGGCGGCTCGGAAGATCTCGCCGAGCGGGTCAACGCGGCACGGGACACGCTGGTCGCCGAAATGAACCGCAGGACGCCTCGCGCGTCTTGAGCCGCATCCTCAACATCTGACGGAGCCCAGCATGAGCCATCGCTTCAACCCGACCTCTTTGCGCGAATATGACATACGCGGCATCGTCGGGGAGACGCTTGGCGAGGACGACGCGGAAGCCGTCGGCCGCAGCTTCGGAACGGTGGTGCGGCGCGCGGGCGGCACCCGCGTCGCGGTCGGCCGCGACGGGCGCGAGAGCTCGCCCGGCTTGGAGCGGCGCCTGATCGAGGGGCTGACGAGATCGGGCGTCGACGTGGTCCGGATCGGCATCGGGCCGACGCCGATGCTCTACTTTGCCGAGGCGGAGCTGGAGGTGGACGCAGGCATCCAGATCACCGGCAGCCACAATCCCGGCAATTACAACGGCTTCAAGATGGTGCTCCGCCACGCGGCCTTCTTCGGCCGGCAGATCCAGGAGCTCGGCGCCATGGCCGAGGCCGGCGACTGGGAGGAAGGCGAAGGGACGATCGGCGATGCCGACGTCATGGACCTGTACGTGGACCGGCTGGTCGAGGATTTCGACGGCGGCGCCTTCCGCGTCGGCTGGGACGCAGGCAACGGTTCGGGTGGCCCTGTCGTCGAGCGGCTGGTGAAGAAGCTGCCGGGCGAGCACCATCTCCTCTACACCGAAGTGGACGGCCGCTTCCCCAACCACCATCCGGACCCCACGGTCGAGGCCAATCTCGAGGACCTGAAGCGCCTCGTCGCCGAGAAGGGGCTCGACTTCGGCATCGCGCTGGACGGCGACGCCGACCGGATCGGCGCGGTCGACGGGACCGGCCGCGTGATCTGGGGCGACCAGCTCCTCTCGATCCTTGCCGAGCCGGTGCTCCAGGACCTGCCCGGCTCGACCATCATCGCCGACGTCAAGGCGAGCCAGGCGCTCTATGACCGGATCGCCGAGCTCGGTGGCGTGCCCCTGATGTGGAAGACCGGCCACAGCCTGATCAAGTCGAAGATGAAGGAAACGGGCGCGCCGCTCGCCGGCGAGATGAGCGGCCACATCTTCTTCGCGCATCAATATTACGGCTTCGACGACGGCATCTATTCGGGCGTCCGCCTGATTCGCGCCGTCACCCGCCTCGGCGGATCGCTGACGGCGCTGCGCTCGGCCATGCCGCCGGTGATCAACACGCCGGAGATGCGCTTCCAGGTCGACGAAACGCGCAAGTTCGCCGTCGTCGACGAGGTGCTCGATCGGCTCCGTACGGCAGGGGCCGAGGTCAACGACACCGACGGCGCACGGGTCAACACGCCCGACGGCTGGTGGCTGCTGCGCGCGTCCAACACCCAGGACGTGCTCGTCGCCCGCGCCGAGGCGAAGAGCGAGGACGGCCTCGAGCGCCTCCTTGCGCAGATCGACGAGCAGCTCGGCCTCTCGGGCATCGAGCGCGGCGGGCAGGTCGCCCACTGAGATGCCGAAGCTCTACCCGGAGGCGCTGTTCTTCTGCTTCGTCTGGGTTGCCGTCGCCGTCGCCGGGTGGCACTTCTCCGGCATGGCCGCCGGCCTCGCTCTGTCGGCCGGCCTGTTCCTGATCGTGATGCCGGCAAGCGCGATCACCCTGTCGCGCACCGGCAACTTCGCGGTTGAGCGGGCGGTGAGGTGGGGTATCCTCGCCGCCGCCGCGCTGATCCTGTTCTCAGTCGCGGACCTGGGCTGATCAGATCAGCTCGAACGGCATGTCCAGAACCTTCGCCGCCTCGGCTTGACCACGGTCGAGCGTGCAGAGGACGGCTCCACCCTCGGAAGCGACCGCGAGGTGCAGCGCGTCTCCTCCGCGAAGCTTTGCATCGACGTCGGAGGCAAACCGAGTCGCGAGCTCGAAATGGCGCCCGGCGATCGGGAGGCGGCGCGCCGACCGCACGAAATCCCAGAAACTCTGCCGGGCCTCTTCGAGCAGCTGAAGATCGAGCCCGCCAACACGCGCTTTTGCTGCGAGTGCGGCCGCCACTTCGGTTTCGGTCCACCGGCTAAGAGCTATCTCCCGCCCTTGCTGCGCGATTAGCCAGGCATCGGCGCGCCACGAGTGCGGCTCATTGGTCAGCAGGGCTAC
>DASWMB010000196.1:0-4784 GCA_036399955.1 Allosphingosinicella sp.
GCCAGGCGAGGACGCCGAAAGGCGTGAAGTCCGATGCGGCGAGGATCGTCGTCGCCGGCGGCTGCACGACCACCTGGTCCTGGTGCGAGACGGGGATCGAGATGCTCGCCGCCTCGTCCATCCACGGCGCCCGCTCCCTCACCTCATAGGCCTGGAGGCCGACGCCCCAGCCCCTGTGCGACTTCTCGACCTTGCCGCCGAACGCCTCCGCCATGATCTGGTGGCCGAAGCAGATGCCCACCAGCTTCGCCTTGCCGGAGGCGTCGCGCAGGAACGCCTCGAGCGGCGCGATCCAGGGCAGGTCCTCATAGACGCCCGCGGGCGAGCCGGTGACGATATAGCCGTCCTGCGCCTCCGGCCGTCCGGGGAAGCGGCCGGCGACGACGTCGTACGCCGTGGTGTCGAAGCCGGGCCCGAGCAGCCGCGCGAACATCGCCGGATAGTCGCCGAAGCGTTGGCCGAGGTCGCGCGGCGGGCGGCCGGTCTCGAGGATGCCGATCTTCATCGCGGCCATTTAAGACCGCGGGATCAGAAGCGGAAGCGGACGGTGCCGCGGACGGTGCGCGGGGCGCCGGGGGCGATGTTGTTGTCGTTGTGCGCGGTCGGGAAATAGTCGGCGCCGAGCAGGTTTTCGACGTTGACCTGGGCCTCGATGCCGTCGGCGACCTCGACGAAGGCGGCGCCGTCGAGGCGGGCATAGCCGGGAAGCGTCACGGCGTTGCTGATCGAGGCGAACATGCGCGAGCGGGCGACGATGCCGAGGCCGAGGCCGAAGCGCTCGGAAAGGTCGTAGCGGTTCCACAGCGCGAACTGGTGGCGCGGGACCAGCGGCACCTCGCGTCCGGCCGGCGCGGCGGCGGTCGTGCGGCGGATCTCGGCCTCCTGCAGGGAATAGCCGGCCGAGATCTGCCAATTGTCCGAGATGTTGCGCTCGAGGCCGATCTCGAGGCCGCGGCTGCGCTGGGCGCCGGTCAGGACGACCGTGCCAGGCGTGGCGCCCGGCGCGCGCGTGTTGGTGCGATCGAGCCGGTAGACGGCGAGGGTGGCGAGGAGGCCCGAGACCGGCTCCCACTTCGCCCCGAACTCGTAATTGTCGAAGCGCTCCGGCTCCAGCGCCTCGCCGGTGAGGTCGAGCGAGGTGAACTGGTCGCCCGCGCTCGGCAGATAGGAGCGGCTGTAGCTCGCATAGAGCGAGAGCTCCGGCACCGGCCGGACGATCAGCCCGAGGCGCGGCGAGACGAGCTCGTCGACGCGGTCGAAGCGGGCGCCGTTGTTGAGGTTGACCGCGTCGAGGTCGAAGCGGTCGAAGCGCAGGCCGGCGACGATCTCGACCGCGTCGGAGAGACGCAGCTGGTCCTGGACGTAGACCGCGGCGACCGTCGCCTCGGTCTCGTTCCAGTTGGCGGGGGTCTTGGCCGCGTTGGTGTTGACCGGGCGGAAGACGATGTTGGCGTCGATCGTCGGCGCGGTCGCGGAGACGTTGAAGGTCGCGCTGTCGCTGGGCTGGAAGAAGCCGTTGAGGCGGCGGTTCACCGTCTCCTGCTGGCCGAGCTCGAAGCCGAGCAGGAGGGTGTGGCCGACGCCGCCCGTGTCCGTGCGCCAGACGAGGTCGGTCTGGCTGATCAGGTTCTGCCGCCGGGTGGTGTCGCGATAGGCGGAGAGGCTGACCATGCCGGTCGCCTCGTTGAGGTCGCCGGGATAGATGTTCTGATAGGCCTTGTCGTAATCGGCATATTGGGTGCGGTTGCGCAGGGTGAGCGCGTCGGAGAAGCGGTGCTCGGCCGAAAAGCCGCCGATATGCACATCGACATCGGAAAAGCTGTCCTCCGGATCGCCGAAGAAGAGCCGGTCGGCGCCTTCGAGCGGGCGGTCGCCGAAGGCGGGGACGCCGCGGTCGGTGGTGCGGCGGTCGTGGAAATATTCGTAGGAGAGGTCGAGGCGGGTGTCGCCGAGGCTCGCGCCCAGGGTCGGGTTGACGCCGTAGCGCTCGAGCTCGACGCCGCGGCGGAAGCTCTCGCCATTCTCGAACAGGCCGTTGACGCGCAGACCGACGCCGCCGCCGATCGGCAAGTCGACGTCGCCGGTGGCGCGGACGCCGCCCTCGCCGTCGGCTGCAAGCCCGAACTCGCGCCAGGCCTCGCCGCTCGTCCGCTTGGTGACGCGGTTGACGACGCCGCCGCCGCCGCCGCGGCCGAAGATCATCGCATTGGGCCCGCGCAGCACCTCGACCCGGTCGAGATTGTAGAGGTCGCGGAAATATTGCGCGTCGTCGCGGATGCCGTCGAGGAAGAAGTCGGCGGTGGTGTTGTTGCCGCGCAAGGTGATCTGGTCGCGGTTCGCCTCGCCGGTGCCGGGGGTGGCGCCGGGGACGTAGGTGAGGACGTCGGCGATCGAGCGCAGCGCCTGGTCTTCGATCTGGCTTTCGGAGATCACCGTCATCGCCTGCGGCACGTCGCGGATGTCGGTATCCGTGCGGGTGGCGCTGCGGATCCGGCGGGCGCCATATTCGGTGCGCTGGCCGGTGACGACGATCGAGCTTCCTTCCTCCTCCGCAACCGCGGCGTCGGCGTCGGCGGGAGCGGCGGCGATGGCAACGGCGGCGTCGGCGGCGACGGCCGCGTCGGGGGCGCCCGCCGCAGGCGCGGCAGAGGCCGCGGCGAAAGCGATGATCGAAACGGTAGCGGAGAGCACGCGACGTCCCTTGTGTTCTTGTCGTCGTGACGGCGCTAGTGCTGTTGCGACTTATTCGCAATAGCAAATCAACCGGTCCGTTTCTCCAGGACCAGCGTGAGGCCGCCGTGGGGGCGGAGCGTCACCATGCCGTGGACCCGCACCTCTGCGCCGGGCGCGGCGGAGAAGCGCCAGGCGGAGAGCCAGTGGGCGAGGATGGTGAGCGCCTCGGCGGTGGCGAAGCGGGCGCCGACGCAGAGGCGCGGGCCGCCGCCGAACGGGAGATACTGGAAGCGGTGCCGGCCGGCGCGGCGTTCGGGGAGGAAGCGGTCCGGATCGAAGGCGTCGGGATCGTCCCACAAGGCCTCGTGGCGGTGGAGCAGCCAGGGCCAGATCGAGACGATGTCCCCCGGCGCCACCTCATGCTCGCCGAGCCGGTCGGGTTCGACCGCCTGGCGGTCGAAGCGCGGCGCCGGCGGATAGAGGCGCAGCGACTCCTCGAAGATGCGGCGGAGCAGCGGCAGGCGGTCCGGAAGGTCCGGGCCTTCACCGCCGGCGAGCGCGGCGGCGGCTTCGGCGGCCGCCTCGTCCTGGAGCGCGGGCTGCCCGGCGAGCAGGTAGAGCGTCCAGGTGACGGCGTTGGCGGTGGTCTCGTGCCCGGCGAGGTAGAAGGTCATCGCATTGTCGGCGGCAAGCGTCGCGGCCTCGGCCGGATCGAAGCGCGCATTGAGGCCGCGGATCAGCCGGCCGAGGAAGTCGTCGGCGCCGCCGTCCGGCAGCCGCTCTCGCACCACCGCCTCGAGCGTCCGGCGCAGATAGAGCTGCCCCCGCTGCGCCTTCCAGCCCTTGTAGGAGAAGGGGATGCGCGGCAGGCCGAGCATGACCTGGAGGCGCGCCTCGCTGATCCCTTCGAGCGCGGCGGCGATATGGGCCATCGCCGCTTCGCTGGTGAGCCGCGGATCGCCGCTGAACAGGGTGTTGGAGATGACCCGCATGGTCGCGCGGGTCGCCTCCTGCGCCATGTTCCGAAGGCCCGGCCGCCAGCGCTCGACCGCCTCGCGCCCGACGGCGCCGAACTCCGGCACGAGCCCGTCGACCGCGGCGGGCGAGAAGTTGGCGGCGACGATCTTCCTCTGCTCGCGCCAGAGCCCGCCGTCGGAGGTGAGCAGGCCGCGGCCGATCGCCGGCGCGAGCAGCGTCTTGATCAGGCCGGGCTTCACGTAGTTCGCGGCGTTGTCGAGGAGGACGTGCTGGACCATCGCCGGATCGAGCGGCACGTGGACGACGAAGCCGAGGATCTTGCGCTTGAAGTAGCTCTCGCGGAAGGCGCGCTCGGACCAGCCGTAGACGGCGGTCCGCGCCCGCTCGCCGACGAAGCCGCGCCAGGTCGCGACCGGCCGCTCCCCGCGCGGCGGGTGCGTCGGGACGAAGCGCTCGAGGTGGCGGAGCGGATGAGACATGTCGGCGGGAAGGTCTAGCACGGGAACGCTCCGGGCAGCGAGCGGCTTGACAGGAGCCTTGTCTCCTTGGATATCCGAGAATATAGAGGACAGTAGGAGACAAAGATGTCGCTCGAAACGTTCAAGGGCACGGCGAAGGGCGCGAAGCTCGCGAGCCTCTTCGCGTCGACCGAAATGGTGGATTTGATGATCCGAAAGTCCGAAGCGGGCCGGCCTGCGGTCGAGGCGATCGGCTCCGAAGTGGCGGCGCGGGTCGGCAGCCTCGATGACACCGAAAAGAAGCTCGTCGGTCGCTGGGCTCGGGAAGTGCTCGAGCCCAGGGGATGGGCACCCGATCGCAAGGGCCGCGTCGCGCCGGGAAACTTCTTCTCCCGCGGCACGATCTATCGGCGCCTGCGTCCGCGCCCGGCCGGCGGCGACGGAGCGATGCGGCTCGCGGCCGCGCAGGCTCTGGTCGCCCGCTTCTCCCAGCCTCCGATGAATTCGGAGGAGCTGATCGCCGAACGGCGTCGGGCCGCCAAGGCCGAGCGGTGAGGGTCGTCCTCGACGCGTCCGCGCTCCTCGCCGCATTGCTGAGGGAGCCCGGCGCCGATCGCGTCGGCGCCGCGCTCGACGCCGCCGTTATTTCCGCCGTAAACCTGGCCGAAGCGACGG
>DASWMB010000197.1:0-23579 GCA_036399955.1 Allosphingosinicella sp.
CGAGCGGGTCCTCCGCCTCGATCGCGCGCGAGGCGAGCGACGGGAAGCTGCCGTTCTGGCCGCAGCCGGCGGCGAGCGCGGCCATCGCGGCAAGGGCGGCGAGGGGCGCGAGGCGGCGGGACGAGCGGGGGAGGGGCATCGGCTCCGCCTTCCTAGGCGGCCCCGCTTTTGCGAGCAACGGGCTTGCGCGGCCTGCCTTACACCCCTATGTCGCCGTCTCCGCGCGCCCGTAGCTCAGCTGGATAGAGCATCAGACTACGAATCTGAGGGCCGGAGGTTCGAATCCTTCCGGGCGCGCCATTTCTTCAATTCAGCGTAGTCCCCTCGACCCAATATGGCGAGGCCTCCCCGTCGCCGGGGAGGCCTGCCTCTTCGCGCCTCGCTGTCCCGTCAGCCGGGGCAGCCGACGCTCGGCGGGCAGAAGTTCGGCCCTGTCATCGGGCACATCGGCGGCCAGGTGACGGCGCCGCCCTGCGCCTGACCCTGCATGCAGGTGCTCGTTCCCGGGCAGCCGATCGCCGAAGTGTGCGGCGGGCAGGTGCTGGTCGGCGGGCAGCCGAGCATGTGCGTCTGCGGCGTGCAGCCGATCTGGGTGCAGACCGTCGCTGTCGTGTTCCCCCATGCGTGCTGCGCCTGGCC
The DNA here is from genome assembly GCA_036399955.1 of Allosphingosinicella sp. GTDB lineage: Bacteria > Pseudomonadota > Alphaproteobacteria > Sphingomonadales > Sphingomonadaceae > Allosphingosinicella. The sequence goes on from DASWMB010000197.1 coordinate 640, forward strand.
CTGCATGCAGATGCTCGTTTGCGGACAGACCGTCACTTGCGTGTTCACTGCAACCGGCTCGATGCAGATGGACTTATGGGTGATCGGCACGCCCGCCAGGCCTTGCGGACCAAACTGCATGCAGACGGTCGCGGTCGTGTTGCCGCCTCCCTGCGGCGTGCAGGTGCTGCTCCCGGGACAGCCGAGCATCTGCGTCGGCGGCGTGCAGGTGCTGGAGCCGGGGCAGCCCATGAGGTGGGTCTGGGGCGTACAGGTGCTGGAGCCGGGGCAGCCGAGCATGTGCGTCTGCGGAGTGCAGGTCAGCGAATTGCCGCAGCCGGGGAAATTCGTGGCCGCAGCGGCTTCCGGGCCGCCGCCATCGCCTCCGCGCGCGTGGCAGTAATAGGTCGGCTGGCAGACCATATGGAACGTCGCGAGGCAGGGGTTGCTTGCCGGGCACTGCATTCCCAGCGTGGGTGGCATGCCCCCCTGCTCGTAACCCCCGACTGCGCAGATATGAGTGCCGCAGCCGAGGAGCTGGGTCGGCGGGCAGGTGCTGGTGCGCGGGCAGCCGAGCATCCGCGTCGGCGGGCAGATGAACTCCATCGTCGGCCGCGGCCCGCAGGGAAGATATTGCGTCTGCAGCGTCGGGCGCGGGCAGGCGACATAGGTGCAGGTGATGCCGAGCGTCGGACACCAGGCGGGATGGGTGTGGAGCGTGATCGCGGCGCCGCCCATCGGGTTGAACACGCCGGTATCGGCGCCGATTCCGCCGACGGCCTGGCCGGCGAGCCCTGCGGCGCCGCCGCCGCCTTCGCCGCCGTCACCGCCTTCGGCCGCGGCGGAGACGCCGGCGGAGCCGGGCGTCAGCTCGGTCGACGCATCGACCCAGACATGGGAGCCGCCGAGCGGCGAATCCGCGATCGGCGCGGAGTGCACGACCGCCGCCGCAGGCGCCTCGACCCAGTGGCTGAGGCTCGGATCCGAGTAGACGCGAATATTCCCTTCGGTGGCGCTTCGGCCGACGAAGCCGCTCAGCAGTACCCGCGGCTGCACTTCTGCAGGATCGGCGTGCACGGCATTGACGAAATCATCGAAACGAACGGGTCCGGTCTGTTTCTCAGCCATTTTGATGACTCCCTTTAGCTTTCTGGCGCGTTGCGACTCGAACTTCGCCACTGTTCAGGCTAGACCTGTTAAATCACGTGCAGCAACTTCAATCGGCGCCATAATGGACTGAATTGCAAATACCGTTCCGCTGCTTTAGGGTCGTCTTGCAGTCCCGGGATATATTGCACAGGATGAAAGACTTAGCAGGATGTTGAGCCGCTGGGGCGCAATTCACCACTTGCTGCGGCTCGGCCTCCTGACTCCGGAGGATCTCGTCGACGGTGATCTCGTCGCAGCCGAGGCCGTTTCCCGGAACAGGATGGTGCGGATCGAGCCCGCCGCGGGCCCCGCCTTCGCGATCAAGCAGCCGAAGGACGCGGCTCAGCCCGACGCGGCGACGATGTGGACCGAGGCGGCGATCTTCTGGCTGGCGGCGAACGACCCGCAATTCGCGCCGCTCGCCAAATGGATGCCGCGCTTCTTCCATTATGACGAGCCGCAGAAGGTGCTGACGATCGAGTTCCTGCGGCCCGCGGCCTCGCTCGCCGAGAAGATGTTCGGCGCCGGCGTGCCGCCGCGGCTCGCCGCCGACGCGGGACGCGCCTTCGCTCTGCTGCACGGAGCCGTGTCTCTCGCCTCGATCGGCGCGCCGTCCCGGCGGCTGTTCAGTGCGCTCGTTCCGTGGGCGCTGACGCTCGGCCTCACCGACAATCGCTATTTTGCCCCGACCCAGGCAGCGGCGACCGTGCTGCGCGAGGTGATGGGACGTCCCGGGGTCGCTGCCGGCATCGCGCGGCTGCGCTCCGGCTGGCGCACGGAGCGGATCGTCCACGGCGATGCCAAGGCCGCCAACCTGCTGATCGTCGGCGACGGATCGGTGCGGGTGATCGACTGGGAGATCGCCGGGCTCGGCGAGCCGTTGTGGGACGTCGGCGGCGTCGTCCATTCGCTGCTCGTCCCCAATCCGGGCGCTGCGGTCGAGGCGCTGGAGGCCGCCCAGGCGCGGGCGCGGCCGCTGGTCGAGGCCTTCTGGGAGGGCTATCGCTCCGGCGGCCCGGCAGTGGCGCCGGCAGGTCCCGGCGATCCACGCGAAACGGTGTTGCGCATGGCGGGTCTCAGGATCGTCCAGACCAGCCTCGAAAGCGCCCATTACGGCACGATCTCGCCAGGCATCGCCGGCATGATCGACATGGCTGCGGAGCTGATCGTACGGCCCGAGGCGGCGAAGGAGCGGTGGCAGTGGGCGGGCTAGAGCGGCTCCGCGCCGATCTTGCGGCGATCGCCGCCGACGCCGAGGTGGTCGCGCCGGACCGGGCCCGCGCGGGCGGTGTCGAACTGCCCGTCGCCGGCGCGTCCGGGCCGGTTGGGACGCTCGCCGAGACGCTCTACGCCCGGCACTATATCCGCCCGCGCGCCGATGCCGCCCCCGCGGCTCAAACGGATGCCGCGGCCTTCGTTGAGACGCTCCGCGCCGCCAATCCCGTGGCGCCGCGTCAGGAGACCTGGACGATTGCGGCGGTGGACGCGTGGGGTCTCAGCCTCGTGGATCCGCGCGGCCGCCAGCGCCGTGCAGCCTATCAGGAGGCTGCGCCCGGCCCCGGCGGCTTTGCACCGGGCCAGCCGGTCACGCTTGCCGCCGCGCGCGAGACGATGACGGCCCCCACCGGCCATTATGCCGTCTTCGGCCGGCCGATCGCAGAGCCGCACGAGGGGCGGCAGGTGCGCTTCTACTGGAACATCCACCCGGCCGGCGCGGCGCCGCTTCTCGCCGCGCTCGGAGCCCGTCTCGATCGGTGCCGCATCCCGTTCCAGGCGAAAGTCCCGGCCCATCCCGCCGGCTATGCCCGCGCCGACGGCGGCGTGCTCTATCTCGACGCCGAGGACGTCGAGGCCGCCCGCGACATCCTCGCCGCGGCCTACGCCGACATGCGGCCGTCGATGCGGCCCGAAACGCCGATGTTCGCGCGGCCGCTGGCGCCGGGCCTCGCCTTTGCCGAGAGCCCGCCAGGCGGAGAGAGCTTCGGCATGCAGCGCTGTCGCCTCGTCGCCGAGGGGCTCGTCGAAGCCTTCGTCGCCGCCGCCGTCACGCCCGAGGCGCGGGTTGAGGCGATCCTCGCGCGCGTGGCACGCTACGGCTTCGACCTCGCGGCAATCGAGCGAAATGCGGCAACGCGCTACCCGTACCGCCTCGAGGGGCTGGCGGCATGAGCGCCGCGGCCGCGATCGAGCGCCCGCTGGCGCTGGAAGTCGCCGCGCAGATCGGCTTCGGCATCTGCCGCCGGGCCTTCTGGAGCGGCGACCGCTGCACGTGGCTCGAAGCGGTCCCGGTGCAGCCGCACGAGAATCCTGCGCGGAGCCTGCTCGCTGGTCCCGACGTCTATGGCGGCACCGCCGGTATCGGCTGGTTCCTCGCTGAAGCGGCGGAACGGACGGGCGACGCGCTCCTCCGCCGCACAGCGCGCGCGGCATTGCGCCAGACGGCCGCTCGCGCGGAGGAGCAATTCGACCGCGCGCCGCACGGCTTCTACGGCGGCGCCGCCGGCACCGGCGCCGTGCTCGTAGCCGCCGGGTCCGTTCTCGGCGACAGCCAGAGCATCGAGGCGGGCAGCGAGCTCCTCGCGCGCCTCCCTGGCGGGGCCGGGCGCCGCGACGCGGCCGATATCATCTCCGGCCTTGCGGGGACCATCGTCGCTCTCGCCGTCGGCGCGCACCGGCTCGGCGGCGACGACGCCATGGCCCAGCTCGCGGCGGAGGCAGGGCGCAACCTCCTCTCGATCGGCGAGCGCGACGCGGCCGGAGCTCTGTCCTGGCAGACAATGGAGGGGACCCGGGCCAACCTCACAGGCTTCGCGCACGGGACCGCGGGGATTGCGCACGCCTTCTTCCTGCTCGATGCGGTCGTGCCGGATCGCGCCTGGGGCGAGGCCGCCGCCGCTGCGATCGCTTACGAGCGCGCTCTGCTCGATCCGGTGCGCGGCTGGCCCGACTTCCGCCTGCTGCCGGGCTCGCCGCCGGACCAGACCTTCTATCCCGTCGCATGGTGCCACGGCGCCGCCGGCATCGCTCAGGGCCGTCTCGCGGCGCGCGACGCCCGCGTCGACGTCGGTCCTGACATCGCGATCGGGCTTGCGGCGACCGCCGCCGAGGCGCGGCGCGCGCTCGCTGCCGCCGGGAGCGATTACACCCTCTGCCACGGCCTGCTCGGCCTCGCCGACTGCCTGCTCGATGCGGAGCGCAGGGGGCATGCGGACGTCGAACCGATTCTCGCCGCCTCCATCCGTCACTCGGTCGAGACTTTCCACCATGGCGAGCGGCCCTGGCCGTCGGGGCTGCTCAGCCGCGAGGAGATCGGCGGCCTGATGCTCGGCAATGCCGGCATCGGGCACTTTTTCCTGCGTCTCGCCGATTCATCGCTGGAGTCGGTTCTGGTTCCCGGCGCCTCGCTCCTCCGGGGCCCATGCGAGACTTCTATATTCGAAGCGTGAAGCAAACGGACTGCAGCGGAAGCATCAGAATCGATGTCATTCCGGATGTTTCCCCGAATAGGCAGAGCGCGTTTTTTCCGATAGCTTGCCCGACTCAGTGCAGGTTCGGGGGGAATCTATGAGCCGGGGCAATTTCACTTCTTCGCGTCTTTTGAGCGGAATCGCATTCGGCCGCCGGCCCAGTGCTTCGTCCGTGACCCTGCGGGCGTCCGCTCTGGCGGCGGCGCTGGCGCTGGCGGGAAGCCTCGCCGGCCAGTCCTGGGCCCAGCCGTCCGCGGCGGGCACGGCGCGTGCGCCGGGCTCCCCGATGTGGCTCGATCAGAACTGGACCGAGGAGCAGCGGCGCCGGTACCACCACCAGTCGCAGGGCACGCTCACCATCCCGATACCGGCGCCCTGGTTCCTCGCGCTCCAGCAGCCCGATCCGCTCCCCTCCGCCGGCCTGTTCAGCGACCCCGCCTATCTCGACCGCTACGGCTTCATCCCGAGCCCGCGCGATCAGTACAACCCCGACGGCCTCCCCGTCGGCTTCGCGCGCACACGCGGCAGCGATCCGCGCGACGGCCGCGCCATCGACGGCATCGGCTTCACCTGCGCCGCCTGCCACACCGGCCGGATCGAATATCAAGGCTCCAGCATGCTCGTCGACGGCGGCCCGGCGATGATCGACCTCAAGGGCTTCGGCACCAAGCTCGCGCTCGCGCTCGGCGAGACCTATCTGTCGCCGACCCGATTCCGCCGCTTCGCGCGCCGCGCGCTCGGCGCGAACGACAACGGGCAGACGCGCGCCGTCCTGCGCAGCCAGATGAAGCGCGTCCTCGATGCGGGCATCGGCGAGCTCCTCCAGAACCGGCACGACAGCTCCGTCACCGAGGGATTCGGCCGGCTCGATGCGCTGAACCGGATCGGCAACACCGTCTTCGGCGAAGGCATGGGCATCCGCGCGAACAATGCGGCGACCAGCGCGCCTGTGGCCTTCCCCCACATCTGGGACACCCACTGGTTCACCTGGGTGCAGTATAACAGCTCGATCGAGCAGCCGATGGTGCGCAACGCCGGGGAGGCGATGGGGGTCAACGCCGTCGTCAATTACGACGGCCCGGCGTCGCCGCGCTACACCTCGACGATCCCGATGAACCATCTCTACGACCCGATCGAGCGCTCCCTCGCTGGCGACACGGCGCCCCATTCCGGGACACGCTTCACCGGCCTCACCTCGCCGCAATGGCCCGAGAACGTCCTCGGCCGAATCGACCGGACGCTCGCCGCCCAGGGGGCCGAGCTCTACCGCGACCGCTGCCAGGGCTGCCACCTGCCGGCGCCGGGCACCGACGCCTTCTGGACCAGCAATCGCTGGGTGCAGCCGACGGGCTCGCCGAACCGTCTCCTCAACCTGCCCGAGATTCCGATCACGACGGTCGGCACCGACCCGGCGCAGGCGCAGGGGCTCAAGGACCGCACCGTGCAGATCCCGCTCTCGCTCGGCATGCCGCGCGAGATGCTGATCCGCACCGAGGGGCAGAACGGCGTCTATTCCTTCGGCCCGGCCCTGGGCGAAGTCGTCGAGCGGGTGGTCTATCGCTGGTACGACGCCAACAACATTCCCGAGGAGCAGCGCGCGCGGATGAACGGCTTCCGGGAGAACGGAATCCAGGCGCCACTCGCCTACAAGGCACGGCCGCTGAACGGCATCTGGGCGACGCCGCCCTTCCTCCACAACGGCTCGGTGCCGACGATCTGGTCGCTGCTCTCGCCTTATGCGGAGCGGCCGGCACGGTTCCGCCTCGGTGCGCGCCAATATGATCCGGTGCGGCTCGGCTATGCGAACGGCGGCGATTTCCAGCTCGACACGAGCAAGGCCGGCAACCGCAACACCGGCCACCTGTTCGATACGGCGACGACGGCGAACGGCGGCGTCGGCATCATCGGCCGGCCGCTCAGCGAGCAGGAGCGGCGTGCCGTCATCGAGTTCCTGAAGACGATCTAGGAACGGCGACGGCGTTTCAGGCGATGCCGGCGAGGCGCATCGCCGCGCCGGCGAGGGCGCAGCCCGCCAGCACCGGCATCGGCCCGATCCCGAAGCGGAACATGGCGACGAGCGCCGCGGCGGCGAGGAGGAGGGCAGGGACGTTCGGCGCGTCGATCACCGGCGCGTCGTAGCTCAGCGGCCCGTAGTCGATGTGCCGCACCTCCAGGAACAGGGTGTGCAGCGCGAACCAGATCGCGAGGTTGAGGACGACGCCGACGATCGCGGCGGTGATCACGGACAGCGAGGCAGCGAGCGCGCGGTTGCCGCGCAGCCGCTCGACGAACGGGGCGCCGAGGAAGATCCACAGGAAGCAGGGCGTGAAGGTGACCCAGGTGGTGAGGAGACCGCCGAGCGTGCCGGCGAGGAGCGGCGGCAGCGTGCCCGGATCGCGATAGGCGCCCATGAAGCCGACGAACTGGGTCACCATGATCAGCGGCCCCGGCGTCGTTTCGGCCATGCCGAGCCCGTCGAGCATCTCGCCCGGCGCGAGCCAGCGATAGGTCTCGACCGCCTGCTGGGCGACGTAGGCGAGCACCGCATAGGCGCCGCCGAACGTCACCACCGCCATCTGCGAGAAGAACAGGCCAATGCGGGTGAAGACGTCGTCGGGGCCCAGCGCCGCCGCGAGCACCGCGACCGGGGTCAGCCACAGGAGGAGGAAGATGGCGGATATCCGAAGCGCCCAGCCGAGCCGCGGACGCGCATGCTCCGGCACATGCTCGCCCAGCGCCGTCTCGGCATCGAGGACCGCGGCGGTGCCGTCGGCCGCTTTGTGGCCGCCGCCGCCGGCGAAGGCAGCGGCGCCGCGCTTGCCGCCTGCGAAGCCGATCAGCGCGGCGGCAAGGACGATCAGCGGGAAGGGGACGGCGAAGAAGAAGATTGCGACGAAGGCGGCGGCGGCGATCAGCCGCATGATGTTGTTCCGAAGCGCCCGCGATCCGATCCGCCGCACCGCCTCGAGCACGATCGCCAGCACTGCCGCCTTGAGGCCGAAGAACAGGGCTTCGACGGCGCCGACCTTTCCCCAGAGCGCGTAGATCCAGGAGAGCGCCATGATCGAGAGGAAACCAGGAAGCACGAACAAAGCGCCCGCGACGAGGCCGCCCTTAGTGCGGTGGAGCAGCCAGCCGACATAGGTGGCGAGCTGCTGCGCCTCGGGGCCGGGCAGGAGCATGCAGTAGTTGAGCGCGTGGAGGAAGCGCGCCTCTCCGATCCACTTCTTCTCCTCGACGAGGATCCTGTGCATCACGGCGATCTGCCCGGCCGGCCCGCCGAAGCTGAGGAGGGCGATCCGCGCCCACACGCGGGCGGCTTCGCCGAGGCTGATTCCATGCTGTTCCACGCGGCCGTTCCTAGGCGGCGCCCAGCCGGAGCGCGAGAGGACTTTAACCGCTCGTTTTCCAGTCGCCTTCACCTGCTCGCAAGCTCTTCGCCCTATCCCGCAGGCTCCGGACATCCCGTTCGGGCTGGAATTCGCCCATGCTCGCTCGCGCGCTGCTTTCCCTCCTGCTCCTCCTCTGGAGCCCCGCCGCCTTCGCCCAGGCGGCGGCGCCCTGGCGCGTGACCGAAGCGGCCGGCCAGGTCGAGCTCCGGCGAGGGCCGCAGCTGGTCGCGGCGCGGCGCGGCGCGATCGTGGCACCGGGTGACCTCGTCACGACGGGTCCGACGGGCCGGGCGGTGCTGGTGCGCGGGCGCGACTTCGTCATCGTCTCGCCGCGGACGCAGCTGAGGGTGCCGGGCACGCAGGAGGAGCAGGGCGGCCTCGTCAGGATGCTGCAGTCCTCGGGCCGCGCGCAATATCGAATCGAGCGGCAGGCGACGCCGCATTTCGGGGTGCGCACGCCGCACCTCGTCGCGCTCGTCAAGGGCACGGTGTTCACGGTAGAGGTCGGCGAGGATGGCGCGAGCGTCGCCGTCACCGAGGGCCGGGTCGAGGTCGCAACCCTCTCGGGCGAGATGCGGCAGATGGTGGAGCCCGGCTTCGCCGCCAGCGTCTCGGCCGCGGATCCCGACCGGCTGACCCACGGCCGCTCGGCCGAGGCGCGCGCCGAGGCTGCGACGGTTCGCGCCGCCTCCAATCGCGGCGGCGCCTCTGCGGAGCATCGCCAGGACAGCGCCCGCAGTCGCGGCAGGCAAGATCGGCCGCGTCTCGACTATGTCGACATCGGGGCCGGCAATGGCCGTGACAATGCCGGCGCGCAGGGCGGCGGCAACGGCCGCGACCGAATCCGCGAGACCGAGCGCTTCGTCCGCGACGCCGCCGACAGGCACAATCAGTCCAACAACGGCAACAACGGCAACGGCGGTGATGGCGGCAACGGCAGCCCGCCGAACGGCGGCGGCAATGGCGGCAACGTGCCTCCCACCGGCGGCGCCGGCAATGGCGGCGGCAATGGCGGATCGGGCGGCACGCCGGCTCCGTCGGGCCCTGGGCCCGGCGGGGGCGCGGGCCAACCCGCACAGGGTCCAGGCGGATCGGATGCGGGCTCAGGCGGCGGCGCGCCGCACGCGGGCCCCGGCTCGGGCTCGGACAATCCCGGCCAGGGCTCCGGCAACTCGGGGCAGGGTTCCGGCAATTCGGGGCAGGGCAACGGCTCCGGCGGATCGAACTCGGGCTCCGGAAGTGGCGCCGTCACGCCGCCCGCTTCGGCACCGGCGCCCGCTCCGGCACCCGCACCCGCGCCGCAGCCCGCCACGGCTCCCGCGCCTGAGCCTGCTCCGGTGACAGCGCCGGAACCCGCTCCGATCGCTGTACCGGAAGTTGCTCCAATCCCAGTGCCCGAGCCTGCGCCGATCGCTGTGCCCGAGCCTGCGCCGGTCGCTGTGCCGGAACCTGCTCCGATCGCTGTGCCGGAAATCGCGCCGATCGCGCCGCCCGCGCTTGCTCCGATCGCCGCGCCGGAACCCGCTCCGATCGCCGTGCCCGAGCCTGCTCCGATGGCTGCGCCGGAGCCTGCTCCGATTGCCGCACCCGCACCGACGCCCGCGCCGGCGCCCGCTCCTGCTCCGACGACCTCGCCGCCGGTCGCGCCGAGCCTGCCGACCGAGCCGAGCCGCTGCATTCTCGGCCTCGTCTGCCTCTAAGTCCCTGCGTCGGCGGAGAAAGCCGCTAAGAGTTCCTCAACCCGCTTCTGCTAGTCCGTGGCTCGCCGGCGAGAGGCGGCGGTTCACGGGGGAGGTGGGAAGACGATGCGACGCGGTGCGGCCCTGATCGGCGCGTGGCTGCTGCTCGCCGCTTTCGCACAGCCGCCGGCCAACCTCTCTTACGATTCCGATGTCGTCGACGAGTCGGTCATCCCGACGTCGACCCGGCCGCCGGAACCCGGCGAGCAATATCCCGCGAGCCTGGCCGAGCAGGCGGCGTCCAACGCACCCGAGGCAGCGCGCCCTCGCCGCAATGGGCCGGCTTGGCGGCTCACGGTCGATGCGAGCACCGTCGCCGACAGCAACGTCACCAACTCCACGGACCGGGAATCGGTCGAGCTCAACCTTGGCGGCACAGTCCTTCCGGTGCCGCTCGATCCCGAGCTTCGCGAGCACGGCGGGATCGGGGTCGGCGTCTCCGTCCATGCCCGCGGCCGGGTGCCGGTGTCCCCGGACGTCTCGGTCGCACTCGACGCAGAGGGCTATCTGCTCGAGCAGGAAGGCCGTCTCGCCGACGACGCCTCCGCGCTCGTCGCCGCCGGCATCGAGCATTCCGGCAGGGACGGCACGACCGCTCTCGTCCAGGTGACCGGCTTCGACCGCCGCTACGCGGGCGTCTCGGCGATGCGCGGGCTCGGCGCGCGCGGGCGCTTCCGCGTGCCCGTCGGCAACGGCCAGACCGCTTCCCTGTTCGTCGACGCGCGCTTCTTCGATTCCGATTATGGCGAGGATTTCGGCGGCACCGAAGCCGGCGCCTATCTCAGCTACGAGGCGGTGCTGAGGCCGGACCTCTCCGCTTCGGCGGGGATCTACGCGCGCGGCAGCTGGCTCGGCGCCGACGCCTATTCGAGCCGCGAGATCGGCACCTACGGCGGCATCAGCCACTATCTGACGAGCGATCTCACCGTCGGGGTCTCGGGCGGCCTCAGCCGGGTCGCGTTCGACGCGCCGATCCCCATTCTCTCGACCGACCCACGCCGCGACTGGCGTTGGTACGGCAGCGTCTTCCTCGCGACGCGCGAGCCGCTCCTCGTCGGCCTCACGCCCTCGCTCACCTACACCTACAACCGGACCGGAAGCTCGATCGAATTCTACCGCGCCGAGCGCCACCGCCTGCGGCTCGGCCTCTCGCGGACCTTCTGATGGGGCGCCTCGCGAACTGGCTCGACTGGCGCGCGACGCCGCTCGCCGCCGCCGCTGCCGCCGGGCTGCTGCTCGGGGCGAGCGGACTCGGGGTGGCGGTCGACCGCGGCTTTGCAGAGCTGCGCGATTCGATTCGCACCAAGCCGGCGAGCGGCGAGATCCACATCGTCGAAATCGACGGGCGCAGCATCGATGCGATCCGCAGATGGCCCTGGCCGCGCAGCCTTCACGGCGCCGTCGTCGACAGGCTGCGCGAGGCGCAGGCGAGGACGATCGCCTTCGACATCGATTTTTCGAGCGAATCGGTCGCCGCCGAAGATGCGGCGTTCGCGGCAGCTTTGGCCCGCGCCGGCGGCGGCGTCGTCCTGCCGACCTTCTCGCAATCGGCCGGGCACGGACGCAACGAGACGATCGACTCGGCGCCGATCCCGGCGCTCGCCGACAACGCCTTTCTCGCCACCGCCAATGTCGCGGTGGACACGGACGGCGCGCTCCGCTCGATGCCGTTCGGCGGCGAGACGCTCGGCTTCCCGCGCCCGTCTCTCGCCAGCATGCTTGCCGAGCGCACAGACAGCGCCGGCGACAGCTTCGGGATCGACTTTGCGATCGATCCGGCGAGCATTCCGCGCTCGAGCTTCGTCGACGTGCTTCGGGGGCGCGTCCCGGCGTCCGCTTTGGCCGGCAAGCGGGTGCTGATCGGCTCGACCGCGGTCGAGAATGGCGACCATTATGCCGCGCCCGGCCACGGCATGCTTCCAGGGGTCGTCATCCAGGCGCTCGCCGCCGAGACGCTGATCGCCGGTTCGGAACGGCACCCGGGTGGTTCCTGGCTGCCGCTCGCCTTCGCGCTCCTCCTCGTCGCGGCCAGTGCGGCCCGCGGTCCGCGTCCCGGCCGGATCGCCGCGGTCGGCGCGGGCGCCATTCTCCTGCTGCCGGCGTCGTTCGCCGCCGATGCGACGCTGGCGACCTCATTCGAGATCGTGCCGGCATTGGCAGCGCTCGGCGCGGCGGCGCTCCTGTCCGCGGCAGCGCTTCGCCGCCGGCGGGAGCGGGAGCGCAGCCGTCGCGACCAGGCGACCGGCCTGCCCAATCTTGCCGCGCTCGAAGCCGACGCCGGCCGCGACGGGTGGGCCGAGATCGTCGTGGCGCGGATCGCCGGCCATGCGGGCCTTACCGCCGCGCTCGGCCCGGCGGCGATGGCCGAGATCGTCGTGGCCCTGGCCGAGCGCCTGCGCCTGGGGAGCGGAGCCTCCGTCATCTACCGCTGCGACGAGGCGAGCCTCGGCTGGATTTCCCCCGGCGACGCGGCTTCGTCCCTCGACGGCATTGCCGCGCTTGCGCGCGACCAGATCGTGGCCGCCCGACGCGTCGAGGTGCCGCTCCATTTCGGCCTCTCGGCGGGGCCGGGCGCCATGGCGGGCCAGCTTGCCGCCAATGCCGCGCTCGCGGCATCGCACGCGGAGCGCAGCGGCGCGCGGTGGCAGCTCTTCACCGAGCGGGACTCTGTCGAGGTCGCGCGCAACCTCGCGCTGATGGGCGACCTCGACGCAGCCTTCCTCTCCGGCGCGATCTGCAACCACTATCAGCCCAAGCTCGATATCGGCGCCGGAGAAATCCGCTCGGTCGAGGCGCTGGTCCGCTGGTTCCATCCGCAGCGCGGCCTGCTCTCGCCGGACCAGTTCGTGCCGCTGATCGAGGAGAACGGCCGCGCCCGCGACCTCACCGTCCACGTCCTGCGCGAAGCGATCGCGCAGGCCGTGCGCTGGCGCGACGAGGCGGCGCTCGAGCTCGGGGTCGCCGTCAACATGTCGGCAGGGCTGCTGGCCGAAGCCGATTTCATGGCCGAGCTGCGCCGGATGGTCGCCGACAGCTCGCTCGCGCCGCGCCAGCTCACCATCGAAGTCACCGAGACGGCGGCGATGGCCGATCCTGACGCGGCGATCGCCGCGCTGGAAGCCTGGCGCAGCCTCGGCGTCGGCGTCTCGATCGACGATTTCGGCACCGGCCAGTCCTCGCTCGGCTACATCCGGATGCTGCCCGCCACCGAGCTCAAGATCGATCGCAGCTTCGTCTCCGATCTCGGCCGCACGCCGCGCAATGCGATCATGGTCCGCTCCACCGTCGCCCTGGCGCACGAGCTCGGTATCTCCGTCGTCGCCGAAGGCGTCGAGGAGGAGGGCTGTCTCGCCGCGCTCGCCGCAATGGGCTGCGACGTCGCGCAAGGCTATCTGATCGGGCGCCCGGTCCCGGGCGAGGAGATCGTGAAGCTGGTGCGGAGCAGGGCGGACGCCCCGCTGCCGCGGGCCGCGCAAGCCTAACGGGCGATGTTGAAGACCGCCGCTGCGATCGGCTCGGTGCGGTCCAGCTTGGCGGCCGACTTGGCGAGCTTCGGATCCTCGGGCGGCGGAGCCGCAAGCCGGGCCGTCGCCGGGCGCGGCACCGTCTCGCTGAGCTGGGCGATGTACCTGTCGACCGCTGCGGTGTCCGCGGCGACGGCCTCGCGGCTTTCGCCGCCGGGGGCTGCGAGCAGGGCGCCGGCGCCGATGGCGCTCAGCAGCAGGGCTGAAAATCTCCGGTTCACAAGGCATTAACGAACGCGCCGCTGCTTTGGATGCATCGGCTGGCCGATATTGGCGGGCCGATTGGCGCGGCCGTCATTCTCGGCGATAATCCGCCGATGTCCGACGCCTCCAGCTTCGCCGCGGCCGCCAGGGCGGCGCTCGCCCGCGGCGACCTGATGGCGGCCTTCGACCTCGCCGTCTCCGGCCTGGCGGCGGAGCCTGCGTCGGAGGAGCTGTGCCACCTCCAGGTGCTCGCGCTGGCCCGCATGGGCGATACCGAGGGGGCGATGAAGCTGTTCGAGGCGTCCGGCCTCGGTCACTCGAACGATCCGCACCGCCGCGCCGTCGGCGCACGGCTGCTCAAGGACCGTGCGCTCGGCCTCGGCGGCGGGGAGGCTCGCCGCGCGGCCTTGGCGGCGGCCTCCGAGGCGTACCACCTCATCTTCCGCGAGAGCGCCGATCCCTTCCCCGGCATCAACGCGGCAACGCTCGCGATGCTCGCCGGCCGCGCGGCAGAGGCCCGGGCGCTCGCGGAAACGGTTCTGTCGAACAGGGCCGTGGCCGCGGCAGGCGATTACTACATGGTGGTGACGCGCGCCGAGGCTCTGCTCCTGCTCGGCCGCTCGGAGGAAGCGGGGCGCGCGCTCGAGGCGGAGGCGGTCCGCGCGTCACCGGACCATGGCGGCCGCTCGACCTCCCGGCGCCAGCTCGGGCTCGTCGCGGCGCATCTGGGGCTCGGCGCCGACGAGCAACGGGCGCTGCTCGCGCCTCTCGAGGCGCCGGCCGTGGTTCATTATGCCGGCCACATGTTCGCCGCCGACGCGGCGGCCGAGGCACGGCTGCGGCGCGAGATCGACGCGGCGCTCGAGAGCGAAAAGGCGGGCTTCGGCTACGGCGCGCTCGCCTGCGGAGCCGACATCCTGTTCGCCGAAGCCTTGCTCGCGAGAGGCGCCGAGCTCCACGTCGTCCTGCCCTTCTTCGAGGACGACTTCCTCGCGCAGTCGGTCCTGCCCGGCGGCGAGAGCTGGCTGCCGCGCTACCGCGCCTGCCTGGAAGGTGCGGCCTCACTGACCCCGGCGACGGGCATCCGCTATTTCGGAGACCCGGAGCAATTCGGCTATGCGAGCCGCATGGCGATGGGCCTGGCGCGGCTTCGCGCCCGGCATCTGTGCGGCGAGTCGGTCCAGATCGTCGTCTGGGATGAAGCGGCCACGGACGGTCCCGCCGGCACCGGCGCCGACGTCGCCGCGTGGAGAACGGCGGACGGCCGCACCCGCGTCGTGAGCTCCGGCGCGCTCGACCGCGGGCTCGTCCGCCCGCCGCCGGCCGTCGCGACCGACCATGAGCGCGTTCTCGCCGCGATCCTGTTCACCGACTTCGTCGGCTTCTCGAAGCTTGCGGAGGACGCGCTCCCGGCCTTCTGGAACGGCGTCATGCGCACCGTGGCGGACGTGCTCGACGAGCATGAGGCAGAGGTCTCCTGCCGGAACAGCTGGGGAGACGCGCTCTACGCGGTGAGCGAAAGCGCCTCCGCGGCGGCCGAGATCGCGCTCGAGCTCCAGGCGCGGCTGGCACGCTTCGACTATTCGGCGCTGCGGCTCGAAGGTGTCGGGGGGATGCGGGTCGGCGTCCATTACGGCTCCGCCTACCGGACGCTCGACCGGATCACCGGCCGGACGACCTTCTACGGAACGGAGGTGTCGCGCGCGGCGCGGATCGAGCCGGTGACGCCGCCCGGCGCCGTGTTCGTCACGGAGCCGCTGGCCGCGATTCTCGCGCTCGAGGCGAGCGAGCGCTTCGATTGCCACTATGTCGGCCGGATCGCCCTGGCCAAGAGCCATGGCGACTTCCCGATGTACCGCCTGCAGCGCGCCGGCGGGAGCGGGGAGGGCGGCGGTTGACCGCACGCTCCGCCGCACCTACTTGACCGCGCCACGGGCCCTTAGCTCAGTCGGTAGAGCAACTGACTTTTAATCAGTAGGTCGCTGGTTCGAACCCAGCAGGGCTCACTCCCGTCCCTCGGCGTCGTCGGGAATGTAGACGCCGTTCGGCAAGGTTGCCGCGAGAGTGCTGTCTCGATGCCGTCGAGGAAGGTTTTGGAGAAGCCGCCGACCAGCGGGCCGCCGGTGAAAGCCACGCTGCAGCCCCATTCCTCCTCGAGGAGCGGCGCGCGCAGCATCGGTCATTGCCGATTCCGCCAGAACTGTTAGCCTCCGCCGCTAAATTCGCAGCGGGGAAGGATTTTTCGCCATGCCGAAGGCGGAGTGGACTCTCGAGCAGATCGAGGCGCAGCTGACACGCGACCGAATCGCGTGGACCAGCACGACGATCAATTACTCATTCTTCGAGAAGCTCGCGCCGCACCATGGCAACCCGCCGAACTTCTCCGCCTTCACCCCGGCGCAGCGGCAGGCGCTGCGTCTCATGTTCGACCAGGTCTCGGACGTCGTCCCCCTCACCTTCGTCGAGGTGCCGGACAATGGGCTGAAGCCCGGGGGCGGCAACGAGCGGATCGCCTTTTTCAACGTGAACGGCTCGAACGTACCCTATTGGGGGAGCGCGAACTTCAACCCGACGGAGCCGCAAGGCGACCAGCTGGGGGTGATCAACGGCGTCGAGATCATCGTCAACCGCTACCGGGCCGACGTGCAGGGCAACTGGAACCCGGGCGATTCCAACCCGCGCAAGCTGCTCCACGAGGCGCTGCACGCCATCGGCCTCCCGCATCCCGGAGAATATAACGGCGACAGCGCTCTCAGTTACGAGAACTTCGCGGAATATATGCAGGACAGCCACCAATATACGGTCATGTCCTACTGGGACGCGTCGAACACCGGAGCGAACCACAAGTCCGCCATCGGCACCCGCTACGCCGCGACGCCGCTGCTCCACGATATCGCGGCGCTCCAGAAGCTCTATGGGCCCAATCTCGCCGCCCGCACCGGCGACACGGTCTATGGCTTCAACTCGAATGCGGGACGCCCCGGGTTCGATTTCGCGCAGAACCCGCTCGTCATCGTCAGCATCTGGGACGCGGGCGGGACGGACACGCTCGACCTTTCCGGCTTTGCGGCGCCCTCCAGAATCGATCTCGAGCCCGGGGCCTTCAGCGACGCGAACGGAATGACGCGCAACATCTCGATCGCTTACGGCGCGACGATCGAGAATGCCGTCGGAGGAGCCGGGAACGACGTGCTCGCCGGCAATGCTTCGGCCAACAAGCTCACCGGCGGCGCCGGTCACGACCTCGTCGACGGGCGCGGCGGCAACGACGTCCTCGACCTGTCGCATGGCGGCGGCGATGGCGCATCGGGCGGCGAGGGGAGCGACGTCCTCTTCTTCGGCGGCTCGCTAGACGGCAACGACCGCGCCCATGGCGGCGAGGGCGCCGACACGATCGTGCTGCAGGGAAATTACGCCGCGCTCTTCCTCCATTCGGAGATCATGACCGGCATTGAGGGCCTCTCGCTCCAGAGCGGCACGATCACCCGCTGGGGCCAGAGCGGCGCCAACAGCTACGATTATGCGCTGACGGCGTCCGAGGCGACCGCGGCGCCGGGGCAGCAGTTCCGCATCAATGCGCAGTCGCTGCAAGCCGGCGAGGACCTCCTGTTCAACGGTTCAGCCGAGACGGATGGTGGACGCTACCTGGTCTATGGCGGCTTCGGCGCGGATCAGCTCAGCGGCGGCGAGGGAAACGATGTCTTCTTCTTCGAGGCGGGGCGGCTCGGCTCGGGCGACCGGATCGCGGGCGGCGGCGGCAACGATGCGGTGGTGTTGAGCGGTGCCGCGGCGGGCGCGGCGACGCTCGCGGCAACGATCGCCTCCGGCACGCTCGGCGCTGTCGAATCGCTCTCGTTCAATGGTCGCTTCGCGAGCGATCCCTCCTCGCGGCCGTCTTACGATGTACTGATCCACGACGGCAACATCGCGCCCGGCGCACGCCTGATCGTCAACGGCAGCTCCCTTGAAGGCACGCAGCAGCTCAACGTCGACGGCAGCCTGGTGACTGACGGCCGCCTCTGGCTGTTCGGCGGCGCTTATGGCGAGCGGCTGACGGCGGGCGCGGGCGACGACCTCATATACGGCGCGGGCGGCTCGGACGCGCTGCGCGGCGGCGGCGGCGCCGACCTGTTCCAGTACAGGAGCGCCGGCGACAGCCTCGTCGGCACGCAGGACCGGATCTATGACTTCCAGCACGACCTGGATCGCGTCGATCTCTCGCAGATGGACATGTTCACCGTCTACATCGGCGGCGAGCTCAGCGGTGCGGCCGGCGAGGTTCGCGCCGGCTACGATGCCGATGCGGGGCTGTGGCGCGTGCTCGGCGACGTCAACGGGGACGGCGGCGCGGACTTCCTGATCGAAGTCGTCGTCGAAGCCGGCCAGCCGCTGACCGCGACCGACTTCATCCTCTGAACCGGGCGGAGCCTCGCATCCGAGGGAGCGAAGGAGACTGCCATGACCAAGCCGGTCTGGGACATGGACGAGATCGTGGAGGCGCTCACCGACCTCGACTTCAAATGGTACACGACACCGGTCCTGTTCTCCTTCTACGAAACCGCGGCACCGCACCTTGGCCAGCCGCCGAACTTCCAGCCGCTGACGGCCCTGCAGCGCGAGGCGGTGCGGGCGGGCTTCGAGCTCGTCGCAGACATCGCCAACATCAGCTTCAGCGAAGTGGCGGATGCGCCAGGCATCAAGCCCTGGATCCGTTTTCAGACGATCCACGTGGTCCAGCAATGGTCCGGTTCGGCCTCCAGCCGCACGGAAGAGGCGGGCGAGAACGACCGCGTGATCGGCACCGACATCACGTTCAACCGCTATCTCATCGACCAGCGCGGCAATTACCAGCTCAGCGACTGAACCGGATGATCGTCCTCCACGAAATCCTGCACGCGCTCGGGCTCTCGCATCCGGGGCCGTATAACGGGCCCGGGTACAATTTCGAGGATCACGCGGTCTACGCACAGGACACGACGCAATATACGGTCATGTCCTACTGGACCGCGGACAAGAGCGGCGCCGACCACGAGCTCGATGGCAAGATCTACCGCAGCGCGACGCCGCTCCTTCACGATATCGCCGCACTCCATGCTCTTTACGGCGCCAACACGGCGACCCGGAGCGGCGACACGGTCTACGGCTTCAACTCGACCGCCGGCCGCTCCGCCTACGATCTGACGCAGAACCCGGCGCCGCTCTTCGCGATCTGGGACGCGGGCGGCACCGACACGCTCGACCTTTCCGGCTACACCTCCGGCTCCCGCATCGACCTCGAGCCGGGCGCCTTCACCGATGCCGGCGGCCTCACCGGCAACATCTCGATCGCTTACGGCGCGACGATCGAGAATGCCCTCGGCGGCAGCGGCGACGACGCGATCGCCGGCAACGCTGCAGCCAATCGCCTCACCGGCGGGACAGGTCACGATTCCGTCGACGGGCGCGGCGGGGACGACGTCCTCGACCTCTCCCACGGGGGTGGCGACGGCGGCTCCGGCGGGGAGGGGAACGACGTCATCTTCTTCGGGGGGAGCTTCGACGGCAACGACCGCGCTCATGGCGGGGCAGGGACGGACACTCTCGTGCTCCAGGGCAATTATGCCGCGCTCCTCCTCCACTCGCAGATCATGTCCGACATCGAGGGGCTGTCGCTTCAGAGCGGCACGATCACGCGCTGGGGCCAGAGCGGTGCGAACAGCTATGATTATGCCCTGACCGTGTCGGAGGCGACGACGGCGCCGGGCCAGCAGTTCCGCCTGAACGCTCAATCGCTGCAAACCGGCGAGGATCTGCAGTTCAACGGCGGGGCAGAGACGGATGGCGGGCGCTACCTCGTTTTTGCGGGCTTCGGCGCGGACCAGCTTGCCGGCGGCGAAGGAAACGACGTCTTCTTCTTCGAGGCGGGGCGGCTCGGTTCGGACGTCCGCATCGTCGGCGGCGGCGGCAACGACGCGGGGGTGTTGAGCGGCGGCGCAGCGGGAGCGACAAGGCTGGCGGCGGAGATCGCTTCCGGGACCCTGGCCTCGGTCGAATCCCTCTCGTTCAACGGCCGCTTTGCCAGCGATCCGTCATCGCGACCGTCCTACGAGGTGGTGATCCGCGACGGCAATATCGCGCCCGGCGAACGGCTGATCGTCAACGGGAGCTCACTCGAAGGCACGCAGCAACTGAACGTCGACGGGAGCCCGGTGACGGACGGGCGCCTGTGGCTGTTCGGCGGCGCCTATGCCGAGCGGCTGACCGCCGGCGCAGGCGACGACCTGATCTACGCGGCCGGCGGCTCGGATGCGCTGACAGGCGGCGGCGGCGCGGACTTGTTCCAGTACAGGAGCGCCGGCGACAGCCTCGTCGGAGCGCAGGACCGGATCTACGATTTCCAGCACGGCACCGACCGCATCGATCTCTCGCAGATCGCCCCCTTCACGCTCCATATCGGCGGCGAGCTCAGCGGCGCCGCTGGGGAGGTCCGCGCGGGCTACGATGCCGATGCCGGCCTCTGGCGCGTCCTCGGCGACATCAACGGCGACGGGGCGGCAGACTTCCTGATCGAAGTGATCGTGGAAGCCGGGCAGCCGCTCGCCGGGACCGACTTCATCCTCTAACGCTCACTTCCCGCCGGCGAGCTGCATCCGCGCCTCGCCGGCGAGGCGGAAGATGACGTCGTCGACGCGGACGCCGCCGCGCTCGACGACGAGGTTCTGGTAATTCTGGACGCCATCGCGCGTCGTCGCCGGAATCTCCCCCTGCTCGCGGAAGGCGCGCTGGAGATAGGCGCCGAGCTCGCCGGCGGTCAGCATCGCATCGCCGTCCATGTCCGCCTCGCCGGAGAAGCCGGCGCGCAGGAAGTGCGAGAGATAGCCCCCCGCATTATGCTCGCTCGCGACCTGGCTGGTGAGGTCCTCGTCGGAGCTGAACAGGCCCATCACGTTGGGGCGGGAGACGACGTTGTCGAAACCGCCGCTGAAGCAGCTGTCGAGGGCGACCACCGACAGCCGCGTGCGCATGGCGCCGAGCATGCGGGCGAGGTCGCGATCGGTGAGCCCGCCGTCGGCGAGCTCGATCGTCTCGCTCTCGCCGTCGAGCTCGCCCGCCTCCGGCATCGCCTTCACCCGGTCGCCATGGCCGGAGAAGAAGAACAGGAAGGTGTCTTCCGGGCCGGCGCGCGCGGCGATCCGGGCGAGCGCCGCCTCGACCGCGGCACGGGTGGCGTCGCGATTGGTGAGGATGACGCTCTCGCCATGGAGCACGCCGGCGCGGTCGAGCTGCTCGGCCAGGCCCTTGGCGTCGTTGTCGGTGTCGGGGAGCTCGTTGAGGCGGCCGCCATAATCCGAGACGCCGACGAACAGCGCGAAGACGCGCCGGCCCGGCTGGACGGCGGCCTGGCGGGCGGTGCCGGCGCTCTCGCGGACGTCGAGGCGGTAGCGTCCGCTCTCGCCGGGCCGGAACGAGGTGACGAGGATCCGATACTCGCCGTCGGTGGGAAGCGCGGTCTCGATGTGGCTGTCGGTGGTCTCGCCCTCGCCGCGGTCGTCATTGTCGACCTGCGTGCCGTCGGGCCGAATCAGGATGGCATAGGTGTCGAAAGCCTCGGAGCCGAGATCGATCGCGACACGCTGGCCGCGGCGGCCGGTGAAGCGGTATTCGTCGGCGAACTCGCCCGAGGAGAGGCGCTCGTCGCTGCTTTCGAGCGCACCGGTGCGGACGTCGCCGAGGCGAAGCGCGTGAGAAGCACCTCCCGGCTGCGCTCCGCCGCCGGCGACGGCGGCAGGACCGGCCGCGGCGATCGCTGCCAGGGCGGAAGCGGCTATCAGCGCTCTCTTGACGGCGGCAAGCATGTTCGTCCTCCCGTTGCGAAGTCGCCCTCAAGCGCCCTCGATCGTGGGATACCGCCAGCCGGCGGTCGGTTCATTCCCGCAGGTGTCGGAAGAGCGCCCGCTTGCTGTCATCCGACATTTGTCGGACGGAAGGCAAAGTGCGGACGCGGGGAAAGCGGTGGATTCCGCCGCGGCGAGAAGGCAAACAGTTCCCGAGCCGAGGAGAGTAGCCATGGCGGCGCGTCGAGTGCGGATGGTGGGCGCGGCCCTGCTCGCGGCAGCGGCGCCGAGCGCGGCCGGAGGCGCGGCCCAGCAAGGCGAGGCGGCGGCGCGGCCCTGCCCGGGCCGTTCCGGCGAGGGCGTGCCGATGGCGCGGCTCGGCCAAAGCGGGCCGCACCTCATCCTCGACGAGAACTTCCCGGACCCGTTCGTCACCCGCTTCGGCGGCACCCATCATGCCTACGCGACGGGCAACCAGATCGGCGGCGGACAGATGAACGTCCAGCTCGTCCGCTCGCGCGGCCTCACCGGCTGGTCGCAACCGATCGAAGCCTTTCCGGCGGCGAACCTGCCGTCCTGGGTCGACCGTCGCCACCCGCAGGTCTGGGCTCCGGAAGTGATGGAGATCGCCGGCCGCTACGTCCTCTACTTCAATGCCCGCCACGCGACGCTCACCCGCACCGAGCGGCCGCCCGACGGACCGCGCGTGATGCAGCGCCACTGCCTCGGCGCCGCGGTTGCCGACCGGCCGGAGGGGCCGTTCCTCGGCACCGGCGAGCCCTTGGTCTGCGCCGAATTCGGCGAGGGCGTCATCGACGCCAGCGCGTTCCGCGACGGCGACAGCCTCTATCTCTACTACAAGGACGACGGCAATTGCTGCGGCCGCGGCTCGGCGATCTACGTCCAGGGCCTGAGCGCCGATGGCCTGGCCGCGCTCGGGCCGCCGACCCGTCTCATCGCCAACAACGATTCGCCCGAGGTTCACGACGACTGGGAATGGCTGGTGGTCGAGGCGCCGACCATGGTCCGCCGCGGCCGCGACTATTATCTGTTCTACACCGGCAATTTCTTCGGCAACAAGAACTACTCCGTGGCCTATCTGCGCTGCGCGAGCCCGCGCGGGCCATGCACCGACCTTGGCGAGAACCCGATCCTGTGGTCCCACCCGGAAACGAGCCTCGTCGGCCCCGGCCACCAGTCGGTGCTGGAGCGGCGGGGGCGCACTTACGTCTTCTTCCACGGCTGGAACGAGGATCCGGACGCGCGCGAGCGCCCCGGCGTCCACAAACGCTGCCTCTATGTGAGCCGTGTCCACTGGGAGCGCCTGCCGGCGACCGGCGAGGTCCGGCCGCGCATCGCCGGCGGCGAACCGACGGCCGATCCTGCCGATTGAAATCGCAGGAAAGCTGGTGCACTTGCGGCGCGAAACGGAGGTAAAGCGTGCCGGGTGAAGCTGAACTGTTGCAGGAGGCGGGTCCCGTCTCGTCCGGCTCGCCGACGCTCGATCGGATCCTGGCCGGCGGATATGCCGCCAACCGCATCCACCTCCTCGAAGGCTCGCCGGGCGCGGGCAAGACCACGCTCGGCCTCCAGTTCCTGCTCGAAGGGGTGAGCAGAAACGAGCGCTGTCTCTACATCACCATGTCTGAGAGCCGCAACGAGCTTCTCCACG
>DASWMB010000198.1:0-1962 GCA_036399955.1 Allosphingosinicella sp.
GCCAGGCGAGGACGAAGGCTGCCGCATAAGCGAGTGCGAGCGGAACGGTGCCGACGAGGGAGGGCCAGTCCGCCTGCCCCTGCCCTGGGAGCAGGGCGTAGGCGATGCCGGCGGGAAGGCCGATGGCCAGGCCGGCGGCGACGACGCCGAGAAGCAGCCTTCGGTTTTCGATCAGCCCGCCCGATGCGAGCCGCCGGCCCACCGCCACGCCGATCAGCATGATCCCCAGGACCTTCGGGATGCGCCAGCTCTCGAGGCGCAGCGCCCAGGAATAAGGCGTTCCGCTCAGCTGCCACGAGGCCCATCCGGCGAGGTCGTCGCGCCGCAGCCAGTCGAGCGCCTTGTCCGGCGCCGTGTCCCCGCCCAGGCTTTCGGCGATCGAGAAGCTCAGCGCGTAGAGATGCTGGTGCGGCTCCCAGCCGAGCCGCGCGAACAGCCAGATGCCGGCGATCGGGACGAGGAAGATCAGCACGGCCGCGGCGACCAGGAGGCTGCGCTCGCGCCAGCGGTAGAAGAAGGGCAGCGTCAGCCCGAGAAGCGCATAGAGCGTGAGGATGTCCCCATCCCAGATCAGCCAGGAATGGACCAGGCCGATCGCGAGCAGCACCAGCACGCGCCGCCGGTAGATGCGCAGGCCTTCGAGGCCGCGCGCGCTCAGCCGCGCGATCTGGAGCGCGAAGCCGGCGCCGAAGAGCAGCGAGAAGATCGTGTAGAACTTCCCGTCCACCAGGAGGTGGTGGAACCGATATTGCCAGGCGACCGCATCGGCCCCCGCAAAGGCCAGGCGCTGGCCCTCGGTCATCGCACCCCAGCCCGACCAATAGAGCATGTTCGCGAGCAATATGCCGAACAGGGCAAAGCCGCGGAGCGCGTCGAGTATCTCGATCCGCTCGGCCGATCGAGCTGCAGTCGCCATCGACGTCCCCCCTGGCAGCTCCAGCCTATCAGAGTGGCGGGCGCATCCCAACCTCCGGCATTCCACCCTCGGCCGCTCGCCCGCGCGGCGCAGGAAAGCCTGGTTTCGACGCTTCGCGCACGGGTGGCGAAGGGCTTGCCTTCTCCCCGCTCGCCTTCGGCGAGTCGACCCTCTCCCGAAATGGGAGAGGGTGAGCACGGCTCACTCGTCCTTGCGCCTCGGCATTCCGTCGCTCAGGCCCATGGAGCGCAGGATGCGGTCGAGCTCGCCGATCGCCTCGTCGAAGGTGCAGCGCTGGCGGCGGCCGCCGGGGCGGAAGACGCTCTCGCGGCGGCGGGGGCGGCGGTCGTGGCGGGCGAGGAGCTTCATGACGCGATCGAACTCCTCGGCCTCCTCGTCCTCGAGGCGGGCGGGAAGCCCGGCGGCTTCGATCGCGGCGCGGAAGCGGCGCTGGGCGGCGAGGCGCCTGCGCAGGATCTCGGCCTCGAGCCGGTCGTAGCCCTGGGCGAGCGCGTCCTCATGGGCGCGGGCGAATTCGCGGTCCATCCGGCAGTGGAGGCGGACGGTCGATTCGGAGACGCCGGCCGCCGCGGCGGCGGCGCGGCTGTCGCAATCGGCGGCGAAATGGGTGAGATAGACCTCCTGGCGGTGCGCATCGAAGCGGACGTGGCGGCGGCGGCGGCGCTGGAGGAGGCGGCGGTTGGCCGACGCGATGCGGACCTCGCCGCGCTCCCCCTCGCGGTTCTCGCCGCGCTCGTCATAGGCGCGGGCGCGGCGCTTGTGCGCCGGCGGGCCGGCGAGCGCGGCGGCCCAGTCGGCGGCGAAGGCGGGATCGCGGCGGCGGGCGCCGTAGAAGCCGGTGAGGCTGAAGCCCGCTTCCTCGGCCGCGTCCTCGCGCCTGGCGCCGCGGACGAGGGCGGCGAGGAACGCGGCCTTGGCAGCCGCGTCGATGAGGCGCGGCGCTCGGACGGGTCCGGAGGGGTCGCGGGGCGGCGATTCGGGGCTGGAGCTCATCGGGCGAGTGGAACAGAGAAAGAACGATGTTG
>DASWMB010000199.1:0-12552 GCA_036399955.1 Allosphingosinicella sp.
GATCGACGACAAGGGAAAGCAGGTGAAGGAAGCCGGTCCGTCGGTGCCGGTCGAGGTGCTCGGGCTTGGCGGCGTGCCGTCGGCGGGCGACACGCTCACCGTCGTCGAGAACGAGGCCCGGGCCCGCGAGGTCGCCGCCTACCGGCAGGGCCTGCTCGACCGGAAGCGCACCACCTCGGCGCCGGTCAGCCTCGAGAACATGTTCGCGTCCAAATCGTCGCAGACGATCGAATTCCCGATCGTGGTCAAGGCCGACGTCCAGGGCTCGGCGGAGGCGATCGCGAGCGCGATCAACCGCATCTCGACCGAGGACATCAAGGCGCGGATCCTCAGCTCCGGCGTCGGCGCGATCACCGAAAGCGACGTCATCCTGGCCTCGGCCTCGGGCGCGCCGATCATCGGCTTCAACGTCCGCCCGAACGCCAAGGCGCGCGAAGCGGCCGAGCGCAACAAGGTCGAGTTCCGCTATTACGACGTCATCTACCACCTCACCGACTGGGTGAGGGGCGCGATGGCGGGCGAGCTCGGCCCGGAGATGATCGAGACCGTCCTCGGCCGCGCCCGCGTCCAGGAAGTCTTCCCGGCCGGCAAGAAGGACAAGGCGGCGGGCCTGCTCGTGCTCGAAGGCGTCATCAGGAAGGGGCTCCATGCGCGCCTCACCCGCGAGGACGTCATCGTTTCCAAGACGACGATCTCGTCGCTCCGGCGCTTCAAGGACGACGTGCCCGAAGTGCGCGCCGGCCTCGAGTGCGGCGTGCTGCTCGCCGACACCAACGACATCAAGCCCGGCGACCATCTCGAGGTCTTCGAGGTCGAGGAGCGAGCGCGGACGCTTTGATCGGACGCTCTCCCCTCGCGGGAGAGGAAGAGCCGCGAAGCGGCGAAGGGAGAGGGGCTGTCCAGCCACGGCGGCGAGGGATCTGACTCCCCCTCTCCCCGGCCCTCTCCCGTGAAGGGGAGAGGGAGATTGCCCGCATCGATCTTCGACGGCCTTGCCGTCCCGCCGGTAGCGAGGACGCTGGGATGGACGCTGCTCGCGATCGATCCGGACGCCGGGACGATCGACGTCGGGTTCACCGCAACCGAGGCGTTCACGAACCCGACCGGCGCCGTCCAGGGCGGCTTCGTTGCGGCGATGCTCGACGACACGATGGGGCCGGCGGTGTTCGCGATGGGCAAGGGCGAGATCTTCGCGCCGACGCTCGACCTCAACGTCTCCTTCATCCGGCCGGCGCGGCCCGGCGCCTTCGTCGGCAAGGGGCGGGTGGTGAGCCTCGGCAAGACCATCGCCTTCCTCGAGGGCGAGCTTTACGACGCGGAAGGCTTGCTCGTCGCGCGGTCGACCGCGACGGCGCGGGTCATGCCCGCGTCAACGGTGTTGAAGAGATCATGAAGAAAAGCAACGAAACGCCCGAAGGACGCTCTGTCCGCCTGCTGCGAGTGGGCGAGCAGGTGCGCCATGCCCTCTCCGACATATTGATGCGCGGCGAGGTTCATGACGATGTGTTGCAGAGCCACCTCGTCTCCGTCACTGAAGTGCGGATGTCGCCGGACCTGCGGCATGCCACCGCGTTCGTGAAGCCGCTGCTCGGCACGAACGAGGCCGCGGTGCTGAAGGCGCTGCGGACCAACACCGCCTATCTGCAGCGCGCCGTGGCGAGCCGGGTGAACACGAAATATGCCGCGAAGCTGAAGTTCCTGCCGGACGAGAGCTTCGACGAAGGCTCGCATATCGACCGCCTGCTGCGCGCGCCCAAGGTGAAGCAGGATCTTGCGGGGGATGACGATTAAGGCCGGCCTTTTCGCGCTCGCCGTCGCGGCGATCCCGGCCGGCGGCTGCGCGCCGGCGCCTGAGGACGAAGCGCGGCAGATCCTGCGGACCGCGCTGCGTTACGAGGCCCGCTTCGCTCCCGATGCCGGACACGTCTGCTTCGTCAGCGGGCTGGCGCCGCCGCACCTCGCCGAGACCCGCAGGAGAAGGACCGACGCTTCCGATCTCGCGCTGCCGGGCGGCCTCTGGCACCGGCCCCAGCCCGCCGATGGCAGCGAGATGCCGCCGCTCCCGGAACATGAGCAGCAGGCGCTGTTCGATCTGCAGCAGCGGATCGTCCGCGCTCCCGAACGGCAGCCGTCGCGCCGCGCAAGCATCGAGCCGCTGATGCTCCCGCCGCCGCTGCGCCTCTGCGGCCCCGGCGAACCGCCGCCCAGCCATCAGCTGGTCTCCGCACCCGACATCGCCGGCGACACCGCGTTCATCCGCATGGACCTCTTTTGCCCGGGCTTTTGCGGCGGCGGCACGCTCTTCGCGCTGCGGCGCGAACGCGGCGAGTGGCGGATCATCGGAGCGACGACCCTGTGGGCGAGCTGATGGCGACGGCGCTCGGCGAGCCGATGGAAGAGCGCGACCTCCGGCTCGAGCCGATGGCGGAAGCGCATCGCGCGGCGCTGAAGGCGGCCTGTGCGCAGGACCGCGAGATCTGGACGATCTACGCGACGTCTTACGATCCCGAGCATTTCGACGCGAGTTTCGACCTCATCCTCTCGCGGCCGAACTGGCGCTGCTTCACGATCTTCCTCGGCGGCCGCGTCGTCGGCATGAGCTGCTACATCGGCATCGAGCCGGAGCGGGGGGTGCTGGAGATCGGCAACACCTACTACATCCCCCAAATGCGCGGGACCGGGTTCAACGAGCGGGTGAAGCGGCTGATGCTGGACCGGGCGTTCGGCTGCGGCTTCCGGCGGGTCGAGTTCCGCGTCGATGCGCGCAACGGCCGCAGCCAGGCGGCGATGGCGAAGATCGGCGGCGTGCGCGAAGGCGTGCTGCGCGCCGACCGGATCACATGGACGGGGCATGTGCGCGACACCGTCCTGTTCTCGATCCTGGCGGAAGAATGGCAGGCGCATGGAGCCTGACAATCTCGTCTTCCGCGCCGCGACCTTGCTGATCCCGCTCGTCTTCGCGATCGTCCTCCACGAGATCTCGCACGGCTGGACGGCGAACGCGTTCGGCGACCCGACCGCCAAGCGCCTCGGCCGGCTCAGCCCGAACCCGATCCGCCACGTCGACCCGATCGGTACGGTGGCGCTGCCGCTCATCCTCGCGGTGACCGGCGCGCCGGTGTTCGGCTGGGCGAAGCCGGTGCCGGTGGTCGCGGCGCGGATGCGGAACCCGCGGCTCCACATGATGCTCGTCGCGATGGCCGGGCCGGGGATGAACCTGCTCCTCGCCCTCTCCGCCGCCTTCGCGCTCCGGCTCGCGCTGAGCCTGGTCGAGGCGCCGACGATCCTCAACCTGTTCCTGATCGCGAACCTCGAGAATTTCCTGCTGATCAACGTCTTCCTGGCGGTGTTCAACATGCTGCCGATCCCCCCGTTCGACGGCGGCCACGTCGTCGAGGGCCTGCTGCCGCGGCCGCTGGCGGAGCATTGGCGCAAGCTCGCCCGCTATGGCTTTCCCTTGCTCATCTTCCTGCTCCTGATCCTCCCGATGCTGGTGCCCTCGGCGAACATCGTCGAGCGCCTCGTGGTCCCGCCGGTCCGCTGGCTGATCGACCTGATCGCCGGCGCGGCGGGGCTCGGCTGAGCGATGAACCGGCTGCGCACCGCCTTTCTGCTCCTCTTCACCGGCGCCCTTGCGGCTGCCGTGGCGGTGATCGCGATGGCTGCACTCAGTGCCGTGACGATGGTCGCCGTGGGAGCGGGCGGCATCGCCGGAACACTCGTCGCCGCTCTCCTTCTCGTTCCGCTGGCAATCATGGTGAGCGTGTCCGCCATGCCGGCTCTGGTCCCCATCCTCGCGATCCTGGCCGCGGCCGTCGGCGGCGCGCTCTGGCGGGCAGGGAGGCGGCGATCGTGGCTGCGCCGCCGCCGGAGCTGGGCCGGCGCTGGCGCCCTCGTCGGCGCGGCCGTCTTCGGCGCCATCCGCGCCGGGGCGATGCCGGCGATCGGCGAGATGCTTGGCGAGACCGGGCTGCCGGACGTGCTCCTGCTCGCGGCGATGGCGCTTTCTGGCGCGGTCGCCGCGCTGATGTTCCGCACCACGATCAACCTGCTCGACGCATTCGCGGATGCGGGTGACGGCGGCGCCGGGCGGGCCTAAGGCGCGAGGATGGAAACGGTCCCGGTCGCCACCCTCGCGCACCTCATCCAGCTCGCCATCGCTCCGGTCTTCCTGCTCGCCGGCATCGGCGCGATCCTCAACGTCCTCGCCCAGCGCCTGGCCCGCGTCGTCGACCGCGCAAGGAAGCTCGAGGAGGAGTTCACCAGCTACGACGAGACGGAGCGGGCGCGGGCGGGCGCGGAGCTGTGCCTGCTCGATCGGCGGATGAAGGTCGTGAACCACGCGATCCGCGCCTGCACGGCCAGCGCACTGTTCACCTGCTTTCTGGTGGCGATGCTGTTCGTCGCCGACCTCACCGACTTTCCCTTCTCGCAGCCGATCGCTTTGCTCTTCATCGTCGCGATGCTGCTGCTGATCGCCGGCCTCATGCTGTTCCTGCACGAGATCAGCCTCGCCATGCGCTCGCTCAGCGTCCGGCGCGAGCTGCTGCCGAAGGACTGATCGTCCTGCGAGGCGCAGCGACGAAGCAATGCAGTCGGCGCGTGCGGTTGGATTGCTTCGCTTCGCTGGCAGTGACCGCGGTTATTCGGCGGCGATGCGCTCGCTCTCCGGCTCGAGGAGGTCGCGGACCTCGCGAACATAATCGGCGATCGCATCGTCGAGGCGGCGCAGGTGCATGCCGTGGCGGCTCGACAGGATCGTGGCGGTCTCCCGCGCACCGCCTGAATCCGCGATGGCGTCCGGATCGAAGCCGGCCGCCGCGGCGAGGCGGCGGGCGAACTCGTACCAGCTCACCGCGCCGTCATTGGCGAGGTGCCAGAGCCCGGCCTCGCCGTCGACGAGAAGGTCGAGCGTCGCATGGCAGAGCTCGGGGACATAGGTCGGCGACATCACGGCGCGCGACGAGGCCTCGAACGGCTCGCCCGCGGCCAGCGCGGAGAGAGCCGCCCAGGCGAAATTGAAGCGGTCCCACGGGCCGAAGAAGGCGCTGGTCCGGATGACGAGCGCCCGGTCGTGGGCGGCGAGCACCCGCCGCTCCGCCTCGGCCTTGGATTCGCCGTATGCGCAGGCGGGGCTCACCGGATCGTCCTCGACATAGGGCCGGCCCAGCGTCCCGTCGAAGACGAGGTCGGAGGAGAATGTGACGAGCGGGATGCCGGCCGCGGCGCAGGCGCGGGCGAGCTTCTCCGGTCCCTCGGCATTCCACGCGAAGCAGGCGTCGCGCTCCCGCTCGGCGTCGGCGACGCGGACGAAGCCGGCGGTGTTGATCACCGCCCAGGGCTTGTGATGGGCGAGGGCGGCGGCGATCGAGGCCTCGTCGCAGATGTCGAGCTCGGCGCGGCTGGTGAGGCAGAAGGGGAGCGCGCGGTCCTCGCAGGTGCGGGCGAGGGCGCTGCCGAGCGTGCCGGTGGCGCCGGTGATCAGCAGCTTGCGGCCGCCCCATTCCATCGGCCGGCAGCGGCCGTTCCAGGAATAGAGGCGCGGCGGGCGCCGCCACCAGCCGGGGGAATCGAGCGCGGGATGGTCGAAATCCTCGCCATGCCCATAGGCCCTGGCCGCTTTGGCGATGATCGTCGGGCGCGGCTTGCCGCCGCGCGTGTCGAAGGCGCCGGTGTCGTAGAAGCCGCGGCGCTCCTTCAAAAGGAAGCGCCAGTCGACATTGCCGAAGGCGGACCAGAGGGTGACGCCGCGAAGGTCGATCCCTTCCGCCCGGAGCTCGCCGGCCGTCTTCCAGACCTCGGCGAACCAGCGCAGCTGCTCGTCGCGGTGGCAGCCATGATGGACCTCGGTGATCGCCATCGGAATGCCGTAGCGCTCCCACGCCTCGCGCAGCCGCGGCGCGAAGCCGGTATCGTCCTCGAGCCGCTTCACCCGCACCGCCTCGGCGTCGACATAGGTGTCGCGCCCGTTCCCGCCGACGTCATGGCCCGGGTAGAGGTGGATGCGGTGATCGAGGAAGCGCTCGCTGGTGAGATAATGATTGATGCCGAGCAGGTCCGGCTTCGCATCCCCGCTCTCGAACGCCTCGAGCTCGTCCCAGCCGATGCCGGCGCCGAGCAGCAGCTTGTGCATCGAATGCTTCGGATCGATGCGCCCGGTGAGGAGGTCGAGGCTGAGCCAGCGGCGCTCGTTCTCGAACGCCGCCTGATAGCGCAGCGGCGCGGTCGAGAAGCATTTGCCGAGGTCCTCGGTCTGGACGAGCTTGGCGTCCGGAATCTGCTTGCGGATCGCCCGCATGGCGGTGAGCGTCCCCTTGCACTCGTTGACGAGCGCGCGGAGGAAGACGGAATAGTCTTGCGTGTGCGGGTACCAGTGGCCGTAGAGCGCCGAGAAGCGGGCGGTGGTGAGCGGCTCGTTGACCGGGGTCCAGAGCTTGATCCAGGGATAGCGAGCGGCGACCTTGGCCGCATAGTCGGCCAGCTTCGCCGGGAACTCGGGATCGAGCAGGTCGGTATATTTCGGGCCCGACCCGTGGTGGAGGAGGCCGCCGATCACCTCGATGCCGCGCTCGCGCAGCATCTCCAGACGCTCGTCCTGCCAGCTGAAGTCGAGCGTGTCGGGGCTGTCGGGGGCGACCGCCTCCCAGAGGATCGGGTAGCGGACGGTGGTGACGCCGAGCCCCGCGAGCAGATCGATGTCGTCCTTGCGGTCGTGGTGGCCGGTCTCCCTGCTCTGGTCCCTATACTCGTCCCCGAGGCGGACGATCGTGCACTCGACACCCCCCCAAAGCTCCATCGGAGCCGGATCGTTCGACATTCTTCAGCCCTGTTCGGGACCGCCGGACGGTGACGGTCTTGAAACGAACGGAGTCGATGCCGCGCGGTTCCGGATGCTCCGGCGGGTTCTAAAGCAGGTTAGTGACTTCGTTGCTGCCAAAGCCGGTCGGCGCCGCCACGGGCGCTTGAACCGCGGCGGGCGATGTTGCACCGTCCGCGCCGTTCGAGCCCCCGAGTCCCACCGGCGCCCCCCGCGCCACGCCCCGGAAAGACCCCCTATGATCAAAGGCATCGCCGCGCTTTCGCTGCTCCTCCTTTCCACCGCCGCCTTCGCCCAGCAGGGACAGGCACAGGGCCAGGGACAGGGCCAGAATGAGGGGCGGCGACAAGGACGAGGCGGAGGCCAGGCAGGGCAGCCCAATTGGGACGTCGCCAACCCGCCGCTGCCGCGCCGCGCGGTCAACATCAACGTCTCCGAAGGCACCTGGATGAACCTCGACGTCAGCCCGGACGGGCGGACGATCGCCTTCGACCTGTTGGGCGACATCTACACCCTGCCGATCGGCGGCGGCCGCGCCACGCGGGTCTCGGAGGGTCTGCCCTTCGAGAGCCAGCCGCGCTTCTCGCCGGACGGACGGCAGATCGCCTTCACCTCGGACCGCGGCGGCGGCGACAACATCTGGGTGATGGACGCCAACGGCCAGAACCGGCGCCAGATCACCCGCGAGAGCTTCGAGCTCCTCAACGGAGCGACCTGGTCCCCGGACGGCCAGTATATCGCGGCGAGGAAGCACTTCACGACCCAGCGTTCGCTCGGCACCGGCGAGATCTGGCTCTACCATGCGAGCGGCACCGGATCGGGCGTCGCGCTGGTCACCCGGCCGACCCCGCAGCACCAGAAGGAGCTCGGCGAGCCGGCCTTCGCGCCGGACGGCAGCGCCATCTATTTCAGCCGCGACACCACGCCCGGCCCGATCTTCGAATATGCGCAGAATTCGAACCTGCAGGTGTTTGCGATCGACCGCTACGACATGCGCACCGGCGAGCGCACTCAGGTCGCCGGCGGCCCCGGCGGCGCGGTGCGGCCGACGCCGTCCCCGGACGGCCGCCACCTCGCCTTCGTGCGGCGCGAGCAGGGCCGCTCGCGGCTGTTCGTGCGCGACATGCGCTCCGGCGAGGAGCGGAAGATCTACGACGACCTCGACCTCGACCTCCAGGAGACCTGGGCGGTGCACGGCGTCTATCCGCAGATGGACTGGCTGCCCGACAACCGCACCATCGTCTTCTGGGCGGGCGGGCGCATCCGCCGGATCAACATGGACGGCACCGGCCTCGCCGAGATCCCGTTCCAGGTCTCCGACACGCGCGAGGTGATCGATCCGCCGCGGCCGCAGGTCGAGGTTGCGCCGGACAGCTTCACGACGCGCATGCCGCGCTTCGCCACCATCTCGCCCGACGG
This sequence comes from Allosphingosinicella sp., assembly GCA_036399955.1. Lineage (GTDB taxonomy): Bacteria > Pseudomonadota > Alphaproteobacteria > Sphingomonadales > Sphingomonadaceae > Allosphingosinicella. Next base: position 8,237 of record DASWMB010000199.1, read on the forward strand.
GCGCCAGGTCGTCTTCGAAAGCCTCGGCCGGCTCTACATCCGCGACACCGCCGGGAACGGCGCACCGCAGCCGCTCACCGCCGCGACCGAGGGCGACTTCCAGGTCTACCCGTCATGGTCGCGCGACGGCCGCTCGATCGCCTTCGTCAGCTGGAACGACCAGCGCCTCGGCGAGATCAGGACGATCGCGCCCGACGGCTCGAACATGCGCACGGTGACGCGCGATCCCGGCCACTATCGCCGGCCGCGCTTCTCGCCCGACGGCCAGACCATCGTCTTCGAGCGCGGCGGCGGCGGCTACCTCACCTCCGACCGCTGGTCGGCGGAGAGCGGCGTCTTCCGCGTGCCTGCCGCCGGCGGCGCCGTGACCCGGGTGACGCGCAACGGGGACAATCCGCATTTCGGCGCTGCCAGCGACCGCATCTTCATGGAAGTCTCCGAGGAGCAGCAGCGCCGTCTGATCAGCACCGACCTGAACGGCGAGGGCCGCCGGGTCCATGCCGGCGGCCAGATGGCGACCGGCTACGAGGTTTCGCCGACCGGGCAGCACCTCGCCTTCCGTGAGAATTACAACGTGTTCGTCATGCCCTTCGCACCGGGTGCGGCGACGCTCAACGTCGGCTCGCGCGGCGGCCAGCTCCCGGTCACCCGCGCCACGGCCGACGGCGGCTCCTACTTCCACTGGGCGAACAACATGCTCGGCTGGAGCCTCGGGCCGACGCTCTACAGCGCCGACGTCGCCCAGATGATCCGCACCGCGCCCGGCGGCACCTATGCGGCGCCGCGCACCGGCGTTTCGCTGGCGATGACCACCGCCGCCGACCGCCCGCAGGGTCAGGTGGCGCTGGTCGGCGCCCGCATCGTCACCATGAACGGCGAGAATGGCGGCGTCATCGAGGACGGCGTCGTCCTCATCGACGGCAACCGCATCCGCGCGGTCGGGCCGAGGGCCTCGGTCAACATCCCGGCCGGTGCGCGCACCGTCGATGTCGCCGGGCGGACGATCATTCCCGGGCTCATCGACGGCCACGCCCACGGCCCGCAAGGCGAGGACGACCTCGTGCCGCAGCAGAACTGGTCCGCCCACGCCCACCTCGCGCTCGGCGTCACCACGATCCACGATCCGAGCTCGACCGCGTCCGAGATCTTCGCCGCCGGCGAGATGCAGCGGGCCGGCGTGATCCTCGCGCCGCGCACCTATTCGTCCGGCGAGATCGTCTACGGCGCGCGCAATCCCGGCCGCTACGCGCTGATCGACAGTTACAGCGACGCGCTCGCCCATGTCCGCCGCCTCCGGCTGCAGGGCGCGCATTCGATCAAGAACTACAACCAGCCGCGCCGCGACCAGCGCCAGCAGGTCGTCGCGGCGGCCCGCGCCGAGAACATCGCGGTGGTTGCCGAGGGCGGCTCGCTGTTCGGGATGGACATGACCATCATCCAGGACGGCAACACCACGCTCGAGCACAACATCCCGCAGAACCGGCTCTACGAGGACGTGAGGAGCTTCTTCGCGCAGACGCGGGTCGGCTACACGCCGACGCTCGGCGTGACCTATGGCGGCCTCGCCGGCGACCCCTATTGGGCGCAGGCGACGCGGGTCTGGGAGCATCCGCTCCTCACCCGCTACGTCCCGGCCGAGCAGCTTGCCGAGCGGGTGCGGGTCACCACCGGTCCGGCCGAGCAGTTCGTCGACCAGTACAGCGCCCGCGAATCGGACGTTCTGTCCGAACGCGGGGTGCCGGTGAGCGCCGGCGGCCACGGCCAGCAGCAGGGCCTCGCTCTGCACTGGGAGTTGTGGTCGTTCGTCCGCGGCGGCATGACCCCGATCGAGGCGCTGCGCACCGCCACCGCGACGCCCGCCCAGGTCTACGGCTTCCGGGACCTCGGCCAGATCCGCCCCGGCTATCTCGCCGACCTCGTCATCCTCGAGGCCAATCCTCTGGAGAACATCCGCAATTCGGACCGGATCACCCACGTGATGCTGAACGGGCGCCTCTACAACGCACAGACGCTGAACGAGGAAGTGACCGGCAGCCGCGTCCGGCGGCCCTATTTCTGGGAGGACGCCGCGGCCGCGCCCGCCGCCTCTCCGGGCGCTAGCAATTAAGTAACCGCTCTTGCCGCATGCTCGCTTTCCGAGAGGAGAGCGGCATGCGGCACAGCCTCGTTCCCGGCTCCGCCGCGAAGCGCGAGCAGGCCTATGTCGACCAGCGGTGCGAGCCGCGGCTCGAAGGCGTGATCGATGCCGCCACGCTCTACTTCCGCGGCGCCGAATATCCGGTGCCGGTGGTCAACCTCTCCTCGCGCGGGACGATGATCGAGAGCGACATTGCGCCGCGCCTCGGCGAGAGCGTGGTCATCCGCTTCGACGGCTACAGCCCGATGCACGCCTTCGTGCGCTGGGCTCGCGACGGCCGGATCGGCCTCAATTTCGGCGGCGAGATCATCCTCGGCTTCTAGCTCTCCCCCCTCCCGCCAGCGGGAGGGGAGGCAGCGCTCCGAGCACATAGGGCAATATCCCCTCGACCATCCGGGCGATGCCCTTTTCGTTGGGATGGACGCGGTCGAAGAGGTTGAGGCCCGGCACGCCCGCGACGCCGGCGAGGAAGAAGGGGTAGAGCGCCGCCCCGAACTTGCGGGCGAGGTCCGGATAGATCGCGTTGAACTCGGCCTGGTACTGGCGGCTGAGGAACGGCGCGGCATACATGCCCGCGATCAGCACCGGTATTTCGCGCGCCTCGAACTCGGCGAGGATCGATTCCAGACCCTCTCGAGTCATGCGCGGCGGCACCATGCGCAACATGTCGTTGCCGCCGAGGCCGACGATGGCGAGCGCGGGCCTGCGCTTGAGGCTGTTCACCACCCGCGGCAGCCGCGCCCAGCCCGCCGCGACCGTGTCGCCCGAGATGCCGGCGTTGATCACGTTCGCCGCGACGCCGCGCGCCCGCAGCGCCGTCTCCAGCTGGGGCGCGAAGCCCTTGTCGCGCGCGAGGCCGTAGCCGGCGGTGAGGCTGTCGCCGAAGGCGAGGATGTCGATGTCGTCGGCAGCGTCGGTCATGGACGGGGGACAACTACCGTCACCCCGGACTTGATCCGGGGTCCATGAACGCCGACCTCACGGGTGCTCACCGCACGTGTGCTCATGGATGCCGGATCAAGCCCGGCATGACGGAGGATTTGATGATCGACCTCTACACCGCCCCGACGCCGAACGGCTACAAGGCCTCGATCACGCTCGAAGAGCTGGAGATTCCCTATGGGCTCCATGTGATCGACCTCGGCGCCGGGCAGCAGAAGGAGCCCTGGTTCCTCGCCATCAACCCGAACGGCCGCATCCCCGCGATCGTCGATCGCGGAGCCGGGGACGGTGGGGGCGACTTCGCCGTCTTCGAATCCGGCGCGATCATGATGTACCTCGCCGAAAAGGCGGGACGGCTCCTCCCTACGGACGAGAAGCGACGCAGCCGCGTCGTCCAGTGGCTGATGTTCCAGATGGGCGGCCTCGGCCCGATGATGGGCCAGGCCAACGTCTTCGCCCGCTATTTCCCCGAGCAATTGCCGAGCGTCATCGACCGCTACCGGCGCGAGGGGCGGCGGCTGCTCGAGGTCCTCGACCGGCAGCTGGCGGACAATGAGTGGCTCGCCGGCGACTATTCGATCGCCGACATCGCCAACTTCGCCTGGGCCCGCATCCACGAATGGCCGGAAATCTCGGTGGAAGGCCTCGACAACCTCCAGCGCTGGATGAAGGCGATCGAGGACCGCCCCGCCGTGCAGCGCGGCGTCAATGCGCCGCCGCGGCCGGAGCGGAGCGACCAGACCGTCGATACCGCGAGGAAGATGCTCGCCTGACCGTTCAGCGCAGCGCCATGATTGCACGGCCAGTCTCGCCGGGCAGGGCGTGCACGGTTGCCCGGGCCGCCGCCCCTGGTCTAGGGTCGCGCCGATTTTCTCGAAGAGGAACAATGTGATGCGTTCGAAGCTCCTTCTCGGCGCCCTTGCCGCCACCGGATTCGCCGCCGCCGCCGCGCCGGCTTCCGCCCAGGCGCAACAGGCGCCGGCGGCGCAAGCGCCCGCTGCGGCCGGAACCGCCGCTTCGCGGGTCGCGCCACCGCCGACCGCGGAGGAGCGGGCGCGGCTCGTCGCCGCCGCCACGCGCGGTCGGCTGCTGTTCGAGCTTGCGCGGGCGGCACAGCTCACCACTCAGGACATGCTGACGCGTGTGCCGGACCCGACCGCCGCCGGCGTCACCGGCTGGGTGGCAACGCCCGAGGGGAACAGCACGACCGTCGTCTATTACGCGGACGGCGCCGACG
>DASWMB010000200.1:0-2822 GCA_036399955.1 Allosphingosinicella sp.
GGCGGGAAGCTCGGCATCACCGGCGAGCACGGGCCGGAGACGGCGCTCGCAACCGCGGCGCGCGAGCGCGGCATGAGCGTCGGCGAGCTCGAGGGCTTCGAGTTCCAGCTGCGCATGTTCGACGCGCTGCCGGAAGCGCAGCAGCTCGCCCAGCTCGATGCCGCGATCCGCAGCTTCGAGACGCTGCCCGCGCAGCTGGCGCCGATGCTCGATGCCTGGTCGGAGGGCGATCTCGACCGCTTCGTCGGCATCATGAACGCAAGCTACGAGCAGGATCCGGACGGCTACCGGATGATCTTCAGCAACCGCAACCGGACCTGGGCGGAGTGGATCGACGAGCGGCTCGACCGGCCCGGGACGATCTTCATGGCGGTCGGCGCCGGCCACCTTGCGGGCCGCGACAGCGTCCAGCAGTTCCTCGCCGAGCGCGGCATCGCCGCCGAGCGAGTGACGCAGTGAAACGAAGCGGGCGGCGGCGCCTCGGCTTCGCCGCCCGCGTTTCAGCCGAAGGGAAACGACCATGTACGACCAGATCGAAGACGTGAGCCTGCCGACGATCGGCACCGCCGCCGGCCTGCTCGCTTTCTTCCTGTTCGGCGCGCTCTATGCCGCGACCGGGGCGCCGTCGGCGCTCGTCGCCGGATGCGGCGGCGGGCTGCTGCTGCTCGGCGTCAGCCTCGCCGCGGCGCGACAGGACGATTGAGCAGGCGCCGCCGATGAGGCAAGTCAGGGGCAAGCGGGAGGGACTTCAGCAATGATCGAGATAGTGGACCTCGAGAAGAGGTTCGGAAAGGTGGTCGCCGTCGACGGCGCCCGCTTCGAGGCGCGGGACGGGGCGATCACCACCCTGCTCGGCGCCAACGGCTCCGGCAAGACGACGACTCTCAGCACCGCCATGGCGCTGCTGAAGCCGGACCGGGGGACCGTCCGGGTCGACGGGATCGACGTCACCGCGGACGCCAAGGCGGCGCGGCGGCGGATCGGCTGGTTCCCCGACGCCTTCGGCCTCTATCCCCGCCTCACCGCCCGCGAGCACGTCCGCTATTTCGGCCGGCTCCACGGCAAGAGCGGCGCCGAGCTGGAACGGGCGATCGACGCGATCTTCGACGAGCTCGAGATGACCGACATCGGCGAGCGCCGCACCGAGGGCTTCTCGACGGGGCAGCGGATGAAGGTCGCGCTTGCCCGGGCGATGGTCCACGGGCCGCAGAACCTGATCCTCGACGAGCCGACGCGCGGGCTCGACATCATGAGCGTGCGGCTGCTGCGCGCGACGCTGCGGCGGCTGCGCGCGGAGGGCCGCGCCATCCTGATGTCGAGCCACGTCATGGCCGAAGTCGAGGAACTGTCCGACCATGTCGTGGTGATCAGCGCCGGCCGCGTCGTCGGCAGCGGATCCGCGGCGGAGCTGGTCCGCGAGACCGGCGCACCCAATCTCGAGGAGGCTTTCGTGTCGCTGGCGGTGCAATCATGATCGGATTTTCGGGCTTCGGCACCATCTTCTCGACGACGCTCGTCGACCAGTCCCGCGACCGGCGCTCGATGGGCGCGGCGCTCATCTACGCGCTGCTCGGCCCGGTGGTGATGCTGCTCGCCTTCACCGCGCTCGCCAACACGCGCGAGAGCAGCGAGACGCTCACCGTGGCCGTTCACGGCGCCGAGCACGCGCCCGGCCTCCTCGCCCATCTCGAGGGACAGGGAGCACGGATCGAGCGGCGCTCCGGCGGGCCGGGCCGCGACTTCGGCGGCGCCGACGCGGTGCTGGTGATCCCGCAGGGCTTCGAGGCGAGCCTCGCCCAGGGGCGGGCGGCGCGGGTCGCCCTGCTGCGCGACGACCGGCGGCAGAAGTCGACGATCGGCGCCGGCGGGCTCGAGCGGCAGATCGAGGACTATGGCCGCGCCGTCGCGGCCCGGTCGCTCGCCGCGCGCGGCCTCCCCGAGACGCTGGCGGCGCCGGTCTCCGTCGAGGCGCGCAACGTCGCGCCGGTCAGCGGCCGGGCGCTGATGATCGTCAACATGATGCTCTATTTCTTCATCCTCGCGCCCTTCTTCACCAGCATGACGGCGGCGATCGACGCCACCGCTGGGGAGCGCGAGCGCCAGTCGCTGAAGCCGCTCCTCGCCCAGCCGATCGACCCGGCCGGGTTGATCGGCGGCAAGTGGGCGGTGGCGGCCCTGTTCGGCGCGTTCGGGACGGCGCTCACCGTCTTCTTCGGCATCTTCCTGATCGGCTTCGCGCCGCTAGAAAAGCTCGGCTTCGACCTGCCGCTGACGCTCCTCCACCAGGCCGGGCTCGCCCTGCTGCTGGCGCCGCTCGCCTTTGCCGTGGCGGCGATCCAGGTGCTGGTGGCGATGCTGGCGAAGAGCTTCAAGGAAGCGCAGACCTATATCCAGCTCCTTTCGCTGGCGCCGGTCGCGCTCCTCTTCAACTCGACCTTCTCCGGCGGCGAGACGGGGAGCGTGGGCAAGATCATGCCGGTCACCGGCCACTCCGACCTGCTCCGCCGCCTCCTCACCGAAGGCACGCTCGACATCCGCCAGGCCGCGCTGGTGACCGCGACCTCGCTCCTCTTCGCGCTCCTCTGCCTGTGGATGAGCCAGCGCCAGGTCGGCGACGAAAAGCTGATGGGGAAGTTGTAGAGGGCGGCGCGGGTGGGGCCGTCATGCCGGACTTGATCCGGCATCCATGAACACGGGGAGTGTCCACCCAGCCAGCGGCGGTGTTCGTGGACCCCGGATCAAGTCCGGGGTGACGGCTGTGCTCTGAGGACTTGGCCTCAAGACCGTCGTGCCGGACTTGATCCGGCATCCATGAACACGGT
>DASWMB010000201.1:0-4868 GCA_036399955.1 Allosphingosinicella sp.
AAAGCGAGATGATGCGGGGCCACCGCACGCGGCATTACGCCTTCGAGGGCAATGCCGGCGACCGAGTCCGCCTCGCGCTCGCCACGCCGGCGGAAACGGCGGCGCTGCATCTCGGCCGGGGCCCGGAGGAGACGATCGCCAGCGCCGGCGCGGGAGACGGCGCGCCGGCGACGCTGATCGCGATCCTGCCGGAGACGCGGCGCTACCAGGTCCAGGTGCACCTGCCGGTCGCCGCCGAGGGCGCCGCCGCCGCCGTGCCGTTCACCCTCGATTTCGAGCGCCGCGCCGCCGGCCCGCCGCGCGAGCCGCGCGCGATCCGCACCGGCGAGACGGCGGCGGGCGAGCTCGGTCTCGGCTCGAACGACGCCGCCGAGCCCTATTCGGAAGGCACGCGGATCCTGGTCGAGACCTACCGCCTCGCGGTCGAGGCGGGCCGCCCGGTGACGGTCACCCTCGAATCCTCCGCCTTCGATCCTTTCCTCGAAGCGGGCGACATGACCGCGATCGGCTTCGCGAGCGCGCTCGGCAACGACGATTATGGCGACGGCCTCAATTCGCGCCTCGTCCTGACGCCCGAGCGCTCCGGCAGCGTGGTTTTGCGGGTCCGCGCGCTCGGCACCGGCACCGGCCCGTTCCGCCTCACCGTCGCCCCCGGCGCCGCAGCGCCGGTCGAAGGCGCGCAGCCAGACGACCACGATCACCACTGAGGCGACGATGCTCCTCCGCGCGGGCTGCGCGGCCGACATTCCGCGCCTGATCGAGATTCGCGCCGCGGTCCGCGAGAACCGCCTGTCCGATCCCGCCTCGATCGCGTGCGCCGATTACGAGGCCTGCATTGCCCGCGGCCACCTGTGGGTCGCGGAAGAAGGCGGTTCGGTGCTCGGCTTCGCGGCGCTCGATGCGGCGGCGGCGTCGGTCTGGGCGCTGTTCGTCGATCCGGTCGCGGAAGGGCGCGGCATCGGCCGCCGCCTCCTCGACCGGCTCGTCGCCGAAGCCCGCGCGCTCGGCCTCCCGGCCCTCACCCTCACCACCGAAGCCGGCTCCCGCGCCGAACGCCTCTACCGCGCCGCCGGCTGGACAATCGTCGACTGCGGCGCGGACGGCACGGTGACGATGCAGATCACGCTGGAGGCCGCCGCGCGAGCGCCCCCCGGTTCCCTCCCGCCGCCGCGCGCTCTATAGCCACGCCAGGACCCACGCCCGACGCCGAGGCAGACGCTTGAGCACCCGCCGCCCCTCCTTCGCCCTTCCCGGGTCAAAGTAATACTTTGACCCGCATCGACAGATATCTCGCGCGGCTGATCTTCGTGCCTCTGGTCGCGACGCTCTGCCTCGCGGCGATGCTGCTGCTGCTCGACAAGATGCTGCGATTGTTCGATTTCGTCGTCTCCGAAGGCGGGCCGGTCAGCGTCGTCTGGCGGATGCTGATGAACATGATCCCGGAATATCTCGGGCTCGGCATCCCGATCGGCCTCCTGATGGGGTGCCTGCTCGCCTTCCGCCGGCTGGCTTTGTCGTCCGAGCTCGACGTGCTGCGGGCGGTGGGGATCTCCTACGAGCGGCTGCTCGTCGTGCCCTTCCTCTATGCGCTGGCGCTGATGGCGGCCAACGTCGCCATCGTCGGCTTCGTCCAGCCTTATGCCGAATATGCCTATCAGGGGCTGCGCTTCGAGCTTCGGTCGGGGGCGCTGGGGGCGTCGATCAAGGTCGGCGAGTTCACCAACATGGGGCGGCGGATGACGCTCCGGGTCGAGCGCTCCGAGGGCGGGGGGCATGTGCTCCACAACGTCTTCGTCCGCGCCGAGGACCGGCAGGGGCGCTCGATCGCGGTGACGGCGGACCACGGCTCCTTCCTGGCGACGCGGGACGAGGACACGATCATCCTCAGGCTCCAGAACGGGCGGCTGGTCCACAATGCGCCGAGCTACCGGGTGCCGCGGGTGCTCTCCTTCAGGAGCCACGACATTCCGATCGACCTGCCGGCGATCGACAGCTTCCGGCGCCGCGGGGTGGGGATCGAGGAGCTCACCCTGCCGGAGCTGGTGCGGACGGCGGCGGATCCGCGGACGAGCGCGCAGCAGCGGCTGGCGACGCGCGCGAACTTCCACTTCCGGGTGGCCGAGGTGCTGATGATGCTGCTGGTGCCGCTGCTCGCCGTTTCGCTCGCCGTGCCGCCCAAGCGCTCGAGCTCCGGGCTCGGCATCTTCCTGTCGCTGATCTTCGTCGTCGCCTACCACAAGGTCAATCAATACGCCGAGAACATGGGCGCCCTCGGCCGCATCGATCCGGCGCTGGCGATCTGGGGGCCGTTCGCGGTCTTCGCGGGGCTGATCCTGTGGATGTTCTGGACGCTGGCGCACAAGCCGGGCGGGCAGCCGATCGGCGGTCTGGAGCGGGTCGCCGCAAAGGCCGGCAAGGCGATCGGGCGGGTGCTCGACATCGGCGGCGCGAGGCGGCGGGCGCGGAGGCTGCAGCCGGCGCAATGATCAACGTCCAGTTCTTTCCTTCGCGGCGGATCGCCTTTTACATGGCGCGGCTGTTCCTCGTCCGGACGCTCGCCGTGCTCGCCGCGCTCGTCCTCATCCTGATGACGCTCGACCTGCTCGGCGAGAGCGGCAAGATCCTCGCCCAGCCCGGCAACGGCGATGCCGAGCTTTGGCGCTACGTCTCGCTCCGCATCCCGATGCTGATCGCCCGCTTCCTCCCGTTCGCGGTGCTGCTGGGGACATTGATCACGCTCGCCGCATTGAACCAGCACAGCGAGGTGATCGCGATGAAGGCGGCGGGCATTTCGGCCCACCAGATCATCGCACCGCTGATCGTCGCGAGCTTCGCGGTGGCGGCGGTGAGCTTCGCCTTCAACGAGCGGGTGGTGACGCGGTCGGCGGCGGCGCTCTCCGCCTGGGAGGCGGTCGATTACGGGCCGGTGCCGCCGCAGTCCGGCGTCTCCAGCAACGTCTGGATCCGGCACGGCGAGGACCTCGTCCACGCCCGGCAGGTGAGCGGGCGCGGCGAAGGCGTGATCCTCGGCGGCGTCACTTATTATGCGCGGACGGCGGGCACGCTCGAGCGGATCATCAGCGCCGACGGGGCGCGGCGGGTGGCGGGCGGCTGGCAGCTGCGCAATGCGAGTCTGTTCGACGTCGACAGCGTGACGACGTCGCGGGCACCGTCTTTCGTGCTTCCCGCGGGCATCGCGCCCGAGCAGTTCACCCTCGCCCGCGTCGATCCGGACGAGCAGGGATTCACCCGCCTCAGGCAGTCGATCGAGGAGCTGCGCGTCGCCGGTCGGCCGACCGCGGCGCTCGAGGCCAATCTCTGGCACAAGATCTCGGGCCCGCTCTCGGCCGTGCTGATGCCGCTGCTGGGCGCCGTCGCCGCGTTCGGCCTCGCCCGCTCGGGCCAGCTCTTCCTACGCGCCGTGACCGGCATGGGCCTCGGCTTCGCCTATTTCGTCGCCGACAATTTCGCGATCGCGATGGGCAATTACGGCGCCTACCCGCCGCTGCTCGCCGCCTGGGGCCCGTTCGCCTTGTTCCTGCTGATCGGCGAGACGGTGCTGATCCGGACCGAGGAGTGACGGCGGAGCCGGCGGAGCCCGCCGTCACCCGGGACGAGGTGGCGCGGGGAGCGGGGCTGGCGGGCCTGGCGCGGATGGGGGCGCTGATCGAGGCGGTCGCGCAGCCGCTCTACACCTGGCTGTTCGGCCTCGCGACCTACGGGCTCTACGTCGCTCTGTGGGCGGCGGTGAACCTGCTGGCCAACATCATCGACCTGTCGATGACCGCCGCGCTGCAGCGGATCGTGCCCACCGAGCAGGCGGACGAACGGGTGCACGGGGCGGTAAAGCTCGCTTTGCTTGTCTCGGTGCTGCCGGCGGCGGCGGCGGCGGCGGCGATCGCCCTCCACGCCGAGGCGATCGCGGCTTTGTTCTCGGCGGCGCCGGAAGACCGGGCATTCCTGCCGCGGGCGATCGCCTTCTTCGCCTGGGCGCTGCCGCTCTGGACCTTCGTCGAGGTGGCGACCTCGGCGGCGCGGGCACGGCGCGCCTTCGGGCCGGAGATCAGGCTCAGGATCTTCTGGGAGCAGGTGGCGCGGATCGGCTTCGCGCTCGGCTTCTTCGCGCTCGCCTTCGGCGGCATCGGCCTCGTCCTCGCCCATCTCTGCTCGCTTGCGCTGACCGCCTTGCTCTCGGTGCGCCTGCTGGCGCGCTATTACGATCTGAGGCTGCTCGTCCGCGCGCCGATTCCGGCGGACCTTGCGCGCAACGTGCTGCTGAGCGGAGTCGCGCTGCTTCCGTCGAACCTGTCGCGGCGCCTGCTGATCGATGCGCCGCCGCTGGTGCTCAATGTCATGCTGCCGGGTGCGCGCGGCGCCTCCGCGGCGGGGCTGTTCGAGATCGCCCGCAAGATCTCGACGGTGCCGCACATCGTCCGCCAGGCCTTCCAATATGTGCTCGGGCCGCTCTCCTCGGCCCAGGCGAGCGCGGACCGGGCGCAGATCGCGCCGCTCTACCGCTTCGCCAGCCGAGTCTCGACCGCGCTCGTCGTCCCGCTCGGCGGCCTCCTCGTCTTCGCGGGCGCCGACATCCTCAGCGTCTACCGCCCCGAGGTGCGCGAGGCGCTGCCCTTGCTCTGGATCCTCGTCGCGGCGCGCGTGCTCGAGGCGATCGTCGGTCCGGCGGCGACGATCGTCGAGATGACCGGGCACCGGGTCCTGCCTTTGGTCAACAGCTTCGCGGCGGTGGCGCTCTGGGCGGTGCTCGCCTTGCTGCTGACGCCCGGCGGCGGCGCCTTCGGCATGGCCATAGCGGTGGCCACGGCGACCTTGGTCGGCGCCTGGGCGGCGATGATCGAGCTGCGCTTCAG
>DASWMB010000202.1:0-5883 GCA_036399955.1 Allosphingosinicella sp.
CTCCGAGCCGCCTCAGCCGGTCGGCGTGGCGGTGAGGGTGGGCTCGGGGACCTTGCCCTGCTGCATCTGGCGGCCGAACACCTCGCGGACCATCGGGAGCGAGAACATGTGGGCGTAGAGGAGCGGGAGGGCGCCGTTCTGGTTGAGCTTCCTGAGCTTGTCGCCGTGGAGGTCGCGCAGCTTCTCGTCGGAGACCATCTGGAAGCCGCGATAGATGAAGGGCTGCTGCGCGTTGTCCGGCTGAATGGTGACCTCGCCGTCGATGAGGAGCTCGGCCTCCTGGATCTCCTTGACGAAGGCGTTGGTGCGCTGGGCGGCGATCTCGAACTCCTCGCAGAACTTGAGGATCTGGGAGAGGTTCTCGTTGGGCTGGCCGTCGGCGAAGAGGGGGTTGCCGTCCTCGAACTCGCCGACGAGGCCGCTCGCCGGGTCGAAGCAGAGCGAAAGCTCCTCCGCCTGCGGCTGGAGACGGGCGAGGAGGAAGGGATAGCGGCGGACATAGGCCGGGATATAGGTCTCGCCGAGCACCCGCCCGTCGTCCCCGACGAAGACGTTGACGCCTTCGTTCAGGCCCATCAGCGCCAGCGGCACCGGATTCTCGCCGACCGAGAAGACGATCGGGTAGAAGCGCTGGGCGGTGATGAACTCGTCCACCGTGATCGGGATCGCATGCGCGCCCGCGAGGAAAGGCGCGGTATCGGCGCTGCGCACGCGGTAGCCGGTGTGCTGCGAGCTCGAAAGCGGCATGAGGTCCTGGTAGAAAAGCGGCAGATTGGCCGGCGGCTGGCTCGCCATTTGGATCGTCTCCGTAAAGATTTGAGGGCGCGGCACATTAAGAGCCGCCTATGCCGCGGCAGGGTCTATTGAGGATCGACTGGTTCCGCAAGGCTCGGCTGAGTATCGCCGGCCGGAGGCACCAGCTTGCCCGGGTTCATGATGCCGAGCGGATCGAGCGCGCGCTTGATCGCCCGCATCGCCGCAAGCCGTGCCGGGTCGGCGGTACGGGCGAGCTCCGCGACCTTCATCTGGCCGATGCCGTGCTCGGCCGAGATCGAGCCGCCGGCGGCGGTGACGAGGTCGTGGACGAACGCGCTCACCGCGCCTCCTCTTAGCTCGAGCCATTCGGGACCGGCGCCTTCGGGGGCGCGGACGTTGAAGTGGACGTTGCCGTCGCCGAGATGGCCGAAGGCGTTGACCCGCGTTCCGGCGAAGCGCGCCTCCACCGCCGCCGCCGCCTCTTCCATGAAGCGCGGCATCGCCGCGACGTCGACCGAGATGTCGTGCTTCGCGGCCGGGCCGTCCTTGCGCTCCGCCTCGGAGATGCTGTCGCGCAGCCGCCAGAAGGCCTCCGCCTGCGCCTCGCTGGCGGCGATCGCCGCATCGCGGGCGAGGCCCTGCTCGAGCGCCGCGCCGAGGACGTCCGCGAGCGCAGCCTCCGGCGCCGGCGCCCCGGCGGGTGAGACGATCTCGATCAGCGCGTTCCACGGCTGCGCCTCCGCCAGCGGCGACCGGGTGCCGGCGACGTGGCGAAGGACGAGGTCGAGCGACGATCTCGGGACCAGCTCGAAGGCCTCGATCGCGTCGCCGAGCCGCTCCTCGCAATGGCCGAGCAGCGCCAGCGCGTCGCCGGGCGAGGCGAGCCCGACCCAGGCAACCGCCCGGGCCGCGATCGCCGGCACCAGGCTGAGGCTGGCCGCGGTGACGATCCCCAGCGTCCCCTCCGCCCCGATCAGCAGCTGCCTCAGGTCATAGCCGCGATTGTCCTTCTTGAGCGGCGCGAGGCCCGCGAAGACGGAGCCGTCCGGCAGCACCGCCTCGATGCCGCGGACGAGCCCCCGCATCGTGCCGAAGCGCAGCACCTGGGTGCCGCCGGCATTGGTCGAGACCAGCCCGCCGATCGTCGCGCTCCCGCGCGCGCCCAGGGTAAGGGGAAAGCGGCGCCCTTGCGCCAGCGCCGCCTCCTGCAGCGCCTGGAGCACGACTCCCGCCTCGCAGACGGCAAGGTTCGTCCCCGGATCGAGGCTGCGAATCCGGCTCATCCGGCGCAGCGAGAGCAGGACGGCCTGTCCCGACGCGTCGGGCGTGGCGCCGCCGACCATCGAGCTGTTGCCTCCCTGCGGTACGATCGCCACCCGCTCGGCCGCGCAGAGGCGGACGACCTGAGCGACGTCCGCCGTGCTCGCCGGCGACAGCAAGGCCGCGGCCGCGCCGCGATAGCGGCCGCGCCAGTCGACCAGCCACGGCTCCATCTCGCCGGGCTCCCGCGTGAAGCCCTTCGGCCCGAGCAGCGCCGCGAGCCGGTCGAGGAAGGGCTGGGAAGGAGGTCCGGCCATGGCGGCGCCGATATCCGGCGCTGGCGCTCCAGGCAAATTAATCGCATGTTCAAGCGCGGCGGCGGAAGGCGTCGCGGATGGAGCCCGGGGAATGATCCTTGCCGGTACGGCGGCCTTGCTGATGCTCGTATTCGGGGAAGCGGCCGATGCCGCGCCCCCGGGCGAGCGCGTCTATGCGCAGGTGACCGTGCGCCAGCAGGTCATCGTCCGCATGCCCGCCCGCGGCCGCGTCATCCAGCCGGCCGGTGCGTCGCTCGTCCAGTGGCGCGAGGGCCGCGGCCCGCGCTGCGTTCAGGCGCGTTCGGTGGCGGGCGCCACGGCGCTCGGCCACAACAGCGTCGATCTCGTCCTTCGCGACAACAGCCGCGTCCGCGCCAGGCTCGAGAGCAATTGCCCCGGCCTCGACTTCTACCAGGGCTTCTACGTCAACGGGACCCAGGACGGTCTCATCTGCGCCGATCGCGACTCGATCCGCTCGCGCATGGGCGGCCAGTGCGAGATCGAGCGGTTCAGCACGCTGACCGCCGTGCGGCCGTGAGCGGCTTGACTTTCCGCGGCGGCTGAGCGCAAGCGCCGCTGGCGCTCGCGGGCGGCTCCGCGACCCACTCCTGATATCCGGATGATTTGATGACCTTTGCCGATCTCGGCCTCTCCGACCAGTTGCTCCGCGCAGTGGAGGAATCCGGCTATTCCGAGCCGACGCCGATCCAGCGCCAGGCGATCCCCTCGGTGCTGATGGCGCGCGACCTGATCGGAATCGCCCAGACCGGCACCGGCAAGACCGCCGCCTTCGTCCTCCCGATGATCGACATCCTCGGCGAAGGCCGCAGCCGCGCCCGCATGCCCCGCTCGCTGATCCTCGAGCCGACGCGCGAGCTCGCCATGCAGGTCGCCGAAAATTTCGAGAAATACGGCAAGTACCACAAGCTCAACATGGCGCTGCTGATCGGCGGCACCAACATGGCCGACCAGATCAAGAAGCTCGAAAAGGGCGTCGACGTGCTGATCGCGACGCCGGGGCGCCTGATGGACCTGTTCGGCCGCGGCAAGATCATGCTCAACGGCTGCAGCCTCCTCGTCATCGACGAGGCGGACCGGATGCTCGACATGGGCTTCATCCCCGACATCGAGGAGATCTGCACCAAGCTGCCGAAGGAGCGGCAGACCCTGCTCTTCTCCGCGACCATGCCGGGGCCGATCAAGAAGCTCGCCGACCGCTTCCTCACCGGCCCGAAGACGATCGAGGTCTCGCGCCCCGCCTCGGCCAACCTGCTGATCGACCAGCGCATGGTGACAGTCGATTCGCGCAGGAAGCGGGACGCTCTTGCCGACCTCCTCCGCCGCGAGGACGTCACCACCGCCATGGTCTTCTGCAACCGCAAGACGACGGTCCGCGAGCTCACCACCAGCCTCCAGCGCGGCGGCTTCAAGGCGGGGCCGATCCACGGCGACATGGAGCAGCCCGAGCGGATCCGCGAGCTCGAGCGCTTCAAGGCCGGCGAGATCAACATCCTGGTCGCCTCGGACGTCGCCGCCCGAGGCCTGGACATCAAGGGCGTCAGCCACGTCTTCAACTATGACGTGCCGTGGCAGCCGGATGATTATGTCCACCGCATCGGCCGCACCGGCCGCGCCGGCAAGGAAGGCGTCGCCATCACCCTGGTGACCGGCGCCGACGCCGAAGCGATCGAGAGCATCCAGAAGCTGACCAGCACGAAGCTGCGGCCGATGGGCGGCCCGTCCGCCGCGGCCGAAGCGGCCGCCGGGCCCGCGGCCGAACAGCCGGTCGAGAACGCCGCGGAGCCGCCGGTCGATGACGCCGCGGAGCAGCCCGCCCGCGAGGCGCGGAGGCCGCGCCGCCCGCGCAGGGGCGAACGCCCCCGCGAGGAGCGCGCCGAAGCCGAGCAACCGCCGCGCGAGGAACGCGCCGAAGCGGAAATGCCGCGCCGCGAGGAACGGGCCCGGGAAGAGCGTCCGGCGGCGGAAAAGCCCCGTCGCGAGGAGCGGGCGCGCGAGGAGCGTCCGCCGGCGGCGAAGCCGCCCCGCGAGGAACGCCGCGAGCGCGAGCCGGAGCTGGAAACGAGCGAGGATGGCTGGAACGGCCCGGTGCCGAGCTTCCTCAGCTTCGGCTTCGGCGGCTAGCCTGCGCATCGGGGCGGGCAATGGGCTGGCGCGGGGAGATTCTGATCGAGCTCCTGCCGCGGCCGCTCCGCCTCGCCGTCACGCTGTTGCTCGTGCTCGTCGCGCTGGTGCTCGTTGCAGGCGCTCTATGGTACGCCGGCTCGCCTGCGGCGCCTCCGGTCGCGGATCGGTGATCGGGATTGCCGCGCATCAGCAGCCGGCTCCGGCATTTTTCGGCGCTTGGTAGCGCGCGCGGAAACCCTCTGCGAACGCCTTGAGCCGCCCCTCCGCGATGGCGCCCCGCAGCCCCGCCATCAGCTGCTGGTAGAAATGGAGGTTGTGCTCGGTCATCAGCATCGCGCCGAGCATCTCGTCGGAGCGGACGAGGTGGTGGAGATAGGCGCGGCTCCAGGTCGCGCAGACCGGGCAGGGGCAGCCAGGATCGAGCGGCTCCCGATCCTCGCCGAAGCGGGCGTTGCGGATGTTGATTGGGCCCGCCGACGTGAACGCCTGTCCTGTCCGCCCGGAGCGCGTCGGCAGGACGCAATCGAACATGTCGATGCCGCGCTCGACCGCTCCGACGATGTCGTCGGGCTTGCCCACGCCCATGAGGTAGCGCGGTTTATCCGGTGGGAGCTGGCTCGGAGCGAAGTCGAGGCAGGCGAACATCGCCTCCTGCCCCTCCCCCACCGCCAGGCCGCCCACAGCATAGCCGTCGAAGCCGATCCCGATCAGCGCGTCCGCCGAGGCTTTACGCAGCCCCTCGTCGAGGGCGCCCTGCTGGATTCCGAACAGCGCCGCGCGCTCAGCATGGCCGCCGCCGCCGTCGAACGCCTCGCGCGACCTCTTCGCCCAGCGGATCGAGCGCTCCATCGCCGCGGCCTGCTCGTCGCGGCTCGCCGTCGTCGGCACGAGCTGGTCGAACTGCATGAGGATGTCGGAGCCGAGCAGGCGCTGGACCTCGATCGAGCGCTCGGGGCTCAGCATGTGCCGGCTGCCGTCGATGTGGCTGGCGAAGGCGACGCCCTCCTCGCTGACCTTGCGGAGATCGGACAGGCTCATCACCTGATAGCCGCCGCTGTCGGTCAGGATCGGCCTCTCCCAGCCCATGAAGCCGTGGAGGCCGCCGAGCCGCGCCACACGCTCCGCCCCCGGCCGGAGCATCAGGTGATAGGTGTTGCCGAGGATGATGTCGGCGCCCGAGGCGCGCACGTCCGCCGGCTTCACCGCCTTCACCGTCGCCGCGGTGCCGACCGGCATGAAGGCCGGCGTCCGGATCTCGCCGCGCAGCATCGCGATCGCGCCGGTGCGCGCGACGCCGTCGGTCGCGGAGATCGAGAAGGAGAAACGGCTCACCCGCGGCGCCTTAGGGACCGCAGCGGTGGGCTGCAACGACCGCCGCGGCTGGGCTGGCTCGCCCGGCCGGCCG
>DASWMB010000203.1:0-21921 GCA_036399955.1 Allosphingosinicella sp.
TCAGCGAGACGGATCTGATCCACGGCCCGACGACGCTGCGCCTTCTCGACCTTCCGATCCAGCTCGGCTCCGATGCCGCGACGGTGGTGGCGCTGGCGAGCGGCGTGGAAGGCGGCTGGCGGCAGGCGGCGATCACGTTCAGCCGGGATGGCGGGGCGACGTGGCAGGAAGCGGGGCGAACGGCCGATCCGGCCGCGATCGGGCGGAGCCTGACTGCGCTCGGCGCGGCCGGGAGCGCGCTGCTCGACCTGCGAGGCAGCGTCGACGTCGAACTGCTGAGCGAGGCGCAGACCCTGGCAAGCTGCCCCGACGCGGCGCTCGCCGGCGGAGCCAATCTCGCGATGCTCGGCGGCGAGCTCCTCCAGTTCGGGAGCGCCGAACCGCTCGGCGGGAAGCGATATCGGCTCAGCCGGCTGCTGCGCGGCCGCCGCGGGACGGAATGGGCCGCCGCACATGCAGCCGACGAGCCGTTCGCGCTGCTCGCCGCCGAAACGATGCTGCCGCTCGACATGACCGGCATCGCGCCCGGAGCGACGGTGATCGCGGTCGCGGCGGGGATCGGCGATCCCGTGGAGGGAGCTCGCGCCGAGCTGGTCCTTGCCGCCGAAGCGCTGCGCCCGCCGCCGCCCGTGCATCTGCGGGCCGCACAGGAAGCGGACGGCGCGCTCGCCGTCAGCTGGGTGCGCAGGAGCCGGCTCGGCGGGGCCTGGGCGAGCGGCGGCGATGCCCCGCTCGGCGAGGAGAGCGAGGTCTATCTCGCGACGGTCGCCGGGGGCGGAGCGAGCCGCACCTTCACGCTCGCGGCGCCCGCCTTCGTCTATCCCGCCGCCGAGCGGCAGGCGGACGGAATATCCTACCCGGTGACGATCACGGTCTCGCAGGTGGGCACCCATGCGGCCTCGCGTCCGGCGACGCTGGCCTTCGGTTGAACAGAAAGAGGATGCGATCATGAGCGATGCAAGCCCGCGCCTGGCGCTGCCATTCATCCAGCCGGGACAGGCGCAGAAGGAGCTCTTTCACAACGAGGCGCTGGCGCTGGTCGACGGCCTCCTCCACGCCGCGGCCGAGGCGGGTCCGACCGCTGCTCCGCCGGCGGCCCCGGCGGCGGGGCAGTGCTGGATCGTCGCCGCATCGCCGACCGGCGCCTGGAGCGGCCACGGCCATGCGCTCGCGATGTGGACCGACGGGGGATGGCGCTTCGCGGCGCCGGTTCCCGGCATGCTCGTCTGGAACAAGGCTGCCGCGCACTGGCTCTACTGGGGCGGCACGGCCTGGAGTTCCGGCGAGGTTCCGGCGGCGAAGCTTGTCGTCGGTGGCCAGCAAGTCGTCGGGAATAGGCAGCCGGCGGTGCCAAGTCCTTCAGGCGGAACGACAATCGACGCGGAAGCGCGGGCGGCGGTCGCCGCGGTCATTGTTGCATTAAGGTCACACGGGCTGATCGATTGACCGGGAGCGCTGTTGCAGTGCAACCAGAAGGGGGTGCAGCCGTTGAGCGTGGGTCTGGCAAACCGCCGTTCGGCTCCGCGCCGAACTGCGGCTTTTCGGCAACATTTGTGGGGATAAGCGTGCTTGCGCGGAAACTCCGCTTACCGTAATGAGTTCATGTCGTTCCCTCCAGGGACGCAGAAGAAAGGGGAAGATTTATGCGGAAGCTCGCCATAGTTGTGGCGCTGTCATCCACCGTGCTCGCGACTCCGGCACTTGCGCGCGATGGCGCCTGGTACGTCGGCGGCGATTTCGGCGCGATGATCGTCGAGGACGTCGAATATGACGTCAACACCACCGAGAACGCTCTCATCATCGACCATGAATATGGCTACGATGGCGCCGCGTTCGTCGGCTACGATCTCGGTTCGTTCCGCCTCGAGGCGGAGGTCGCCTACAAGAACGCCGACATCGACGAGATCGAGACGGTCATCAACCTGCCCGGCCAGAGCGGCATCCTCGGAGGATCGCGCGCCCAGAGCTTTATCAACGCCGGCGGTGGCAACACCACGGCGCTGAGCTTCATGGTCAACGGCCTGCTCGACTTCGGCGAGGACGACGGCATCAGCGGCTTCCTCGGCGGCGGCGTCGGCATGGCGCGGGTCAACTTCAACAATCAGCGCGCCTTCTCGAACCAGGGCGCCTTCGTCGACGAGTCCGACACGCGCTTCGCGTGGCAGTTGCTCGCCGGCGTTCGCCAGGCGATCTCGGACAACATCGACGTCACCGTCCGCTACCGCTTCTTCAACGTGAACGACCTCGAGATGCCCGGCTTTGGCGGCCGCGACTTCTCGACCCGTCTGCGCACGCACAGCCTGCTCGGCGGCATCACCTTCAACTTCGGCGCGCCCGATGTTGATGTCCCGCTGCCGCAGCCGGATCCGACGCGGACCTGCCCGGACGGCACGGTCGTTCCGGCGACCGCGGCCTGCCCGAGCCCGCCGCCCCCGCAGGGGCCGACGCCGATCCCGTGCCCGAACGGCACCTCGGTCCTTCCGCCGGCGACGTGCCCGATCCCGGGTCCGTTCATCGTCTTCTTCGACTGGGATCGTGCGGACATCACGCCGCAGGCCGCGAGCATCCTCGACAACGCCGCCGAGCAGTATCGGACCACGGGCAATGCCCAGGTCGTGCTCGCCGGTCACGCCGACCGCTCCGGTTCGGACCAGTACAACGTCGGTCTCTCTCAGCGTCGCGCCGAGAACGTCCGTCAGTACCTGGCCGGCCGCGGTGTCGCCGAGGGCGTCATGCGGACCGAAGCGTTCGGCGAGAGCCGGCCGCTGGTCGAGACCGCCGATGGCGTCCGCGAGCCGCAGAACCGGCGCGTGGAAATCACCTTCGGCCCCGGCTCCGGCTGGTAAGAAGGGCGTCGCTGCTCCGGCAGCGCGACACGAGAATCGGGAGCCAGTCCATCGGGCTGGCTCCCTTTTCTTTGCCCGCCCTCCGTCGTTGCGGCGGCGGCACGGCTGAAAGGCCTGTGCCGCGCCCGGCGGCTCTGATAGCGCCGGCCGGGCGACAAGATCTGGAGCCACAATGCGCATTGCGATCATCGGGACGGGCTATGTCGGCCTCGTTTCCGGAGCCTGCCTCTCCGATTTCGGCCACGACGTCGTCTGCGTCGACAAGGATGCGTCGAAGATAGAATCGCTCGAGCGCGGCGTGATGCCGATCTTCGAGCCGGGACTGGAAGAGCTCGTCCGCAGGAACGTCCAGGGCGGGCGGCTCACCTTCACGACCGATGTCACCGAAGGCGTGCGTGACGCGGAGGCGATCTTCATCGCGGTCGGCACGCCCTCGCGCCGCGGCGACGGCCATGCCGATCTCAGCCATGTCTTCGCCGCTGCCGAGGAGATCGCGCTGTCGCTGACCCGCCCGGCCGTCATCGTCACGAAATCGACCGTGCCGGTCGGCACCGGCGACCAGGTGGAGAGGATCATCCGGGAAACGGCGCCCGAGGCCGAGGCCTGGGTGGTCTCGAACCCCGAGTTCCTCCGCGAGGGCGCGGCGATCGAGGACTTCAAGCGTCCCGACCGGATTCTGGTCGGCACCGAGGATGCGCGCGCGGCCGAGATCATGCGCGAGGTCTACCGACCGCTGTACCTCAACAAGGCGCCGCTCCTGTTCACCAGCCGCCCCACGGCGGAGCTCACCAAATATGCGGCGAACGCGTTCCTCGCGACCAAGATCACCTTCATCAACGAGATTGCGGACCTGTGCGAAGTGGTCGGCGCCGACGTGCAGGACGTCGCGCGCGGCATCGGGCTCGACAACCGCATCGGCTCCAAGTTCCTCCACGCGGGCCCTGGCTATGGCGGCTCCTGCTTCCCCAAGGACACGCTCGCGCTGCTGAAGACGGCCGAGGACCACCAGGCGCCGCTGCGCATCGTCGAGGCGGTGGCGCAGGTCAACGACAGCCGGAAACGGGCGATGGGGCGCAAGGTGATCCGCGCCATCGGCGACGATCATCGCGGCAAGATCGTCGCCCTGCTCGGCCTGACGTTCAAGCCCAACACGGACGACATGCGCGATGCGCCGTCGATCAGCATCGTCCAGGCACTGGAGGATGCCGGCGTGATCGTCCGCGCCTACGATCCGGTCGGCATGGAGCAGGCGCGGCCGCTGATGCCGAACGTCACCTTCTGCCGCGGGCCTTACGAGGCAGCGGAAGGCGCCGCTGCGGTGGTGCTGGTGACCGAGTGGGACGTGCTGCGCGCGCTGGACCTGCGCCGCCTCGCCGCCGTCATGAGCAGCCGGATCCTCGTCGATCTGCGCAACGTCTACCGGCCGGAAGACGCGCGGAATGCGGGCTTCAGCTGGCACGGCATCGGCAAGCCGGCCGCAGAGGGCTAGGAGCGGGCGAAACCGTTTCGTCTCCGGCTCGTTGCAGCTTTGCCGAGCAGGAGAATGGGATGAAGACCGCAACACTCGCGACAGCCGCAGCCGCAACCCTCGTGCTCGCCGCCTGTGCGGCCGGATCGCGCGAGGCGCCGGAGCCGGTGCAAACGGCGCCCTCTGCCGCCTCCGCGCAGCTGCGTGAATCCGGCGGCCGGACGGTCGCCTCCGCCTCCGCTTCGGATGTCGGCGACGCACTTCGCGTCCGCATCGAGGCTGCAGGGCTCCCGGCCGGCGTCTATGGAGCGCACCTCCACGCCGTCGGCCGCTGCGACGCGCCGACGTTCGAGACCGCAGGGCCGCACTGGAATCCCGGGAATCGCGAGCATGGCCGCGACAATCCTCGGGGACAGCACGCGGGCGACCTCCCGAACCTGCTCGTCGGCACGGATGGGCGCGGCAGCTTCGAATTCACCGTGCCGGGCGCGGGACTCACCCAGGGTGCGCGCCGGCTGTTCGACGCCGACGGCGCGGCGGTCGTGATCCATGCGCGCCCGGACGACTTTCGCACCGACCCGAGCGGGAACAGCGGCGCGAGGATCGCCTGCGGGGTGCTGAGCTGAGCTAGATCGGCTCGCCGGCGGCGCGCGCACGCTCGACCTTCGTCGCCTCCAGCGCGGCGATGCGACGCGAGCCGAGCCAGAGACCGAGCAGCGTCAGCGGCGGCATCAGATAGAGCATGGCGATGCCGCGCGCGATGTTCCGTTCCTCGCCCATCATCTGGCCGGCGAAATAGGGTCCAAGCGCCAGGCCGATCATCGTCGTTCCCAGAATGTAGGTTGCGCCGGCCGTTGCCCGCATCCGCGGCAGGACGAGGTCCTGGAGGGTCGCCACCGCGGCACCGACCCAGGCAGAGGCGATCAGATGGGCGACGGGGTTCACCCAATAGAAGGCGGTGAGGCTGTCGGTCGTCAGCAGGAACGCGACGATCGGCATCGGCAGCAGCGCGGACAGCATGTTGACGTAGATACGGCCGCGCGGATTGCGCTGCCGCCACAGGTCGGAAAGGTAACCGCCCAGGATCACGCCGACGGCGGCGGACAGTGCGGCCGTCCAGCCGATGATGATCCCGACCTCGGCCTTGGCGGTCAATCCGGACATGAAGCGCGAAGGAGCGCTGCCGCCGCCGTAGAAATGCTCCTCGACATAGAAGGGGATCCAGAAGCTCGTCGCGTAGGTGACGAAGGCGATGCTGCCGAACGAGATCGCGAGCAGCACGACAGACGGGGTGCCCCAGATGAGGAGATAGGCCGGCGGATCGCGATGCTTGAGCGACTGCACCCAGGAGAAGATCGCATAGATGCCGAGCGCGTAGGCGGCCCATTGCGGCGCTGTCCCGGTCAGCCGGTAGAGCCCGTAGCCGACGACGCTCACGAGAACGAGCACGAGAAGGTTGTAGAGGAGCGCACCGGGAATGCGCGCGACGTTGATCAGCGTCAGCGGCGGGATGATCGCCAGCAGCTCGTTGCCGAAGTCTCGCCACGCATTGGGGCGCACGACCGGCTGCGGCATGCCGTCTGACGCACCCCGCAGCGGCTCGCGCAGGGTCAGAACCCACAAAGCGAGCAGGAGGCCCGGCAGGCCCACCGCCATGAACGCGGCCTGCCAGCCGGCGAGGCCGAGCGGCGCCAGTGCCGGCTCCGGATAGGCGGCGTTCCAGCGGGCGACGACGAGGCCGCCGATCGGAAGGCTGAGCGCTCCGCCGATATAAAGACCGCTCGAATAGATGGAGAGGGCGGTCGCGCGCCGCTCCTTGGGAAAGCTGTCGGAGATCATCGAATAGGCGGCGGGCGAGGCGCTCGCCTCGCCGATGCCGACCCCGATCCGCGCGATGGCGAGCATCGTGAAGCTGTTGGCGAAGCCGGACACGGCCGTCATGGACGACCAGAGCGCGAGGCCCATCGCCATCAGCCGGCCGCGATACCAGCTGTCGGCGAGACGGCCGAGCGGGATGCCGAACAGCGCGTAGAAGACGGCAAAGGCGGTGCCGTAGAGGAAGCCGATCTGCGCGGTGGAGACGTCAAGGTCGCGCTGGATATCGCCGACGAGGATCGAAATGATCTGGCGGTCGATGAAATTCACGATGTAGACGAGCACCAGCACGAACAAGGCATACCAGGCGTAAGCGCCGATGCGGGGACGCGGCGCCGGGGAAGGGGCGGCTTGCTCGTTGGTCATGGCCTCGATCCTGCCGGTTTGTGCTTTTCTTTGCCTCTGGCTAGCAGAGCCGGGCGATCGGCAACAAGGCTCATCGGATGCCCCACTCCGTCCTGTTCGTCTGCCTCGGCAACATCTGCCGCTCGCCGCTGGCCGAGGCGGCGTTCCGGCGCGAGGCCGCCCGGCTCGGGCTGGAGGCCGAAGTCGACTCCGCCGGCACCGGGGACTGGCATGTCGGCCGTCCGCCCGACCGGCGCGCGATCGCGGTCGCGGCCCGCAACGGCGTCGACATCTCGGGCCAGCGGGCGCGGCAGGTCTCGCCGTCGGACTTCCACCGCTTCGATCGGATCGTGGCGCTCGACAGCGACAATCTCGCCGCGCTGGAGCGGCTGCGTCCGCCGCGTGCGCCGGCCGAGCTGTCGCTGCTTCTCGATCATGTGCCCGGCCGCGAAGGGCAGGCGGTCGCCGATCCTTATTATGGTGAGGACGAGCAATTCGACCTCAGCTGGTCCGACGTCGTCGAGGGCGCGGAGGCACTGGCCCGCAAGCTCGCGGCTCCGGCATGACCGCCTTCGCGAGCCGAGTGGCGGCGCTCGCCGGCGTGGCGGTCGAGCGTCTCGAGCGGCTGTCGGGGGGCGACCTGTCGGAGACGCTGCTCATCCGTCACGCCGACGGGCGGCGCAGTGTCGCCAAGAGCGGCGCCTCGGCCGTGGAGGCGGCGATGCTGCGCAGCCTGGCGGCGGCAGGCGCACCGGCGCCGGCCATCGAAGCGGAATATGAGGGCATCCTGCTGCTCGCCTTCGTCGAGAATGACGGCGTCTTCAGCCCACGGGCGTGGGCGCGCCTCGGCGAGACGGTCCGCCGCCTCCACGAGCATGCCGGCGAGGCCTACGGCTGGCCGGTCGACTACCGCCTGGGCAGCGTCGATCTCGACAACCGCGAGGCGACGCGCTGGCCGGCCTTCTGGGGCGATCAGCGCCTCGTCCACACCGCGCGGCTGCTCGACCGGCCCTGGCGGGAACGCGTCGAGCGGCTTGCCGCCACTCTCGGCAACCGACTCCCGGCCGAGCCGAAGCCGTCGCTGCTCCACGGCGATCTCTGGCCCGGCAACGTGCTGGTCAACGGCGGTGAGGTCGCCGCGCTGATCGATCCGGCCTGCTATCACGGCGACCGCGAAGTCGATCTCGCCATGCTCAGCCTGTTCGCCGAGCCGCCGCCCGAGTTCGCCGAAGCCTATGGGGCACTGGAGCCGGGCTGGGAGGAGCGGCGCATCCTCTATCAACTGTTCCCCGCGCTCGTGCACATGCGCCTGTTCGGCGCGAGCTATGCCGCTCTGGCCGACCGCCTGCTTGCGAGCGCCGGCGTATAGCGCGGTGCCGCCGCGCAAGCGTCGGCTTCAGTCGAGCGGATATTGCTCCACGACCGAGTACACCGCCCCGGTCGGGGTGAGGGTGCTCCCGTAGAGGGTGAAGCTCGCAACCGGGAAGGGCTCGCTCGAGATGCCGCCGGACTGCCGCAAGAGGTCGGCCACAGGCCCGGCCGAGCGGCCGAGGCGGGCAAGGGTGATGTGCGGGTGATAGGCGCGGCGGTCCGCCTCGATGCCGACGCGCGCGAGGGCCTGGTCGACTTTCTTGTGGAGCGCCTTCAGCGGCTCGTGCGGCGCCACGCCGGCCCAAATCACTTCCGGCCTCCCCCGGCGGTCGAAGGTGCCGAGACCGCTCACCGCCACCTCGAACCGCGGGTGGTGGATGGCGCCGAGCGCCGCGTGGATGTCGTGCGCCGCGTTGAGGTCGACCTCGCCGATGAAGCGCAGCGTGAGGTGGACCTGCTCGTCCGTTTGCCAGCGGGCGCCGCTGACGCCGCCCATCGCGGCCCTGAGCGTGGCGCGGACCGGCCCGGGCGGGCGGATGGCGACGAAAAGCCGGTGCATCGCGCGCGCCATAGCGAATGGCGTTCCGCCCGCGAACCGGTTTTCCTTGAATGTGGGCGCCATTCCCACGATATTGTGGCGGTATCGGCAGGGGATGCCGGCAAAAGGAGAGTTGGAAATGGCAAACTGGTCCGACCCGCGCACGACTGCCGCGCCGGCGACGACGACCGTCGGCCGCGACGTCGCTTTCGACGCGGGGCTGCGCTCGCACATGCTGAGCGTCTATAATTACATGGCTTCGGGCGTTCTGCTGACGGGCATCGTCGCTGCGCTGGCGGCGTCGAGTGGCCTCGCGCTGCAGCTTTTCAGCGGCGGCAACATCCTCGGCTACGTGGTCATCTTCGCGCCGCTGATCATGGTGTTTTTTCTGATGGCCCGCGTCGGCCACATGTCGACGGGCGGCCTGCAGGTCTTCTTCTGGTCCTTCGCCACGGTCATGGGCCTCTCCATGTCCGTGATCCCGCTCGTCTACGACGGCAAGTCGATCGCCACCGCCTTCGTGGGCACGTCCGCGGCCTTCGTGTCTCTGAGCCTGTGGGGCTATACGACGAAGAAGGACCTGTCCGCGTTCGGCACGTTCCTGATCATGGGCGTCGTCGGGCTGATCGTCGCGATGATCGCCAACATGTTCATGCGATCGCCGGCGCTCGACCTGGCGATCAGCGCGATCGGCGTGCTGCTGTTCGCCGGCCTCACGGCCTACGACACGCAGAAGATCAAGAGCGTCTATTTCGAGGTCGCGGGCTCCGATTTCCTCGGCAAGGCTGCGATCCTCGGCGCGCTGACGCTCTATCTCGACTTCATCAACATGTTCCAGTTCCTGCTCAGCCTGATCGGCAACCGCGACTAAGCGGCGACGATCGAGGCACGAGGGCGGAGAGGCCCGGCGGAAACGCCGGGCCTTTTCCGTCTCACCGCAGGTGTTGCGCCAAGAAGGCGAGTGCCGCCGCCCAGGCCTGCCGCGCCGCCGGCTCGTTGTAGCGCGCCGCCGACGTGTCGTTGTGGAAGGCGTGATCGGCCTCGGGAAAGGTGATCGACTCCACCCGCTTGCCCGCGGTCCGCAGGGCTTCGACCCACGGCAGCGCGGTACGGTTCACCCGTTCGTCGCGGCCGGCGAGGACGACGAGCAGCGCGGCACGGACCTGCGCCGCCTGCGCCGGATCGGGCGCCGGCCCATAGAAAGGCACGCCGGCATCGAGCCCGGCGCCGGCTGCCGCCGCGAGCCGGTTCACCATCGCTCCGCCCCAGCAGAAGCCGATGGCGCCGACCTTGCGGTGGCGCCCGCCCGCCCGCGAGCGCAGCCAGGCCGCCGTGGCGACCGCATCGCCCACGCTCGCGCCGAGATTCAGCCCCCCGATCAACGTCCTCGCACGGTCCTCGTCGGCCGGCGTTCCGCCCGCTGGCGCCAGGAAATCGGGCGCTACGGCTCTGTAGCCGGCGAGGGCCGCCCGGCGGGCGACGTCGCGGATATGCTCGTTGAGGCCGCGATTCTCGTGGATGACGATCACGGCCGGGCCGCCGCTCCGCCACCGTGCCGGTGCGGCCGAATAGCCGCGCATCCTGCGGCCCGGCGCCGTTTCCCATTCGACATCGCCGGTCACCAGCCCCGCGGCGCCTTCGGGCACGACCGCCGGCGCGGTGCTGCAGGCACTGACGCTGATCAGCAGCGCGTTGGCCGCCGCCGCGCTGCCCGCGATCCGGGTCAGCTCGGCCATGAAGGCGCGGCGGTCCAGCGTCTCGTGCGTGAACCGGTCGTAAAGCGCGATCGCGCGGTCGCGCAGCTCGCGCGTCACTGCGCGTCGCGCTTGGGCATCAGCGCGTCGTCGATCTCGCGCGCGCGCACGGCGGCGGGGCGGGCGTTCAGCCGCCCGACATAGTCGGCAAAGGCCTCACGCCTGTCGATCGTCCCGAACATCATCCCCCAGCCGAGCTGCGCGCCGAGATAGAGATCGGCGGCGGAGAAGTGGTTGCCGCACAGATATTCGCAGTCCTTCACCGCCTGCTCGATCGCGTTCATGACGTCCTCGAACGTGCCGTAGCCGGCCATGCCGGCCTTGTCCGGCGGTGCGAGCAGCCCGAGCGCCTTCCCGGTCACCGCCGCTTCGAGCGGCCCTGCTGCGAAGAACAGCCAGCGATAATAATTGCCGCGGCGCGGGTTGCCCGAGGGCGGGGCGAGGCCCTTGTCCGGGAACATGTCGGCGAGATAGGCGCAGATCGCCGCCGCCTCCGTCACCACCGTCTCGCCGTGCCGGATCGCCGGCACCTTCCCCATCGGATTGACCGCGAGATATTCGGGCGCCTTCATCGTCGTCCCGTAATCGAGGACGGTCGTCTCGTACGGCTCCCCGACCTCCTCCAGCATCCAGCGGACGATCCGGCCGCGCGACATAGGATTGGTGTAGAAGGTGAGGGTTTCGGACATGGCTGCGCTCCCGCTTCGTCGGCGGGCAGCCTAGCCGGATCGTAAGTCCGAATACAGGGTGCTGAGATCAGGCCTGGGCTTCCGGCTCGCCCTTTTCGCCCTCCGCCTCGGCCTTCTTCGCGCCCTTCTTCTTCGAACCCTTCGGCGGAGCCGAGATGATTTCGAAGGTCGGCACGCCGTCCTTGATCCGGACCTTGACCTCGCCGCCGTGGATCAGCTTGCCGAACAAAAGCTCCTCGGCCAGCGGCTGCTTGATCTTCTCCTGGACGAGGCGGCCCATCGGCCGGGCGCCGTACATCTTGTCGTAGCCCTTATCGACGAGCCACTTGCGGGCCTCGTCGTCGAGCTCGATGTGGACGTTGCGGTCGGCGAGCTGCAGCTCGAGCTGCAGGATGAACTTGTCGACGACGCGGCTGACGACTTCCGGCGGAAGGTATCCGAACGGCACGATCGCATCGAGCCGGTTGCGGAACTCCGGCGTGAACATCCGCTTGATCGCTTCCTCGTCCTCGCCTTCGCGCGTCATCGCGCCGAAGCCCACCGCCTCGCGCGCCATGTCGCTGGCGCCGGCATTGGTCGTCATGATCAGGATGACGTTGCGGAAGTCGACGGTCTTGCCGTGATGGTCGGTGAGGCGCCCGTTGTCCATGATCTGGAGGAGGATGTTGAACAGGTCGGGATGCGCCTTCTCGATCTCGTCGAGCAGCAGAACGCAGTGCGGCTGCTGGTCGACGGCGTCGGTGAGGAGACCGCCCTGATCGAAGCCGACATAGCCCGGAGGTGCGCCGATCAGCCGGCTGACCGAGTGGCGCTCCATATATTCGGACATGTCGAAGCGCTGCAGCGGCACGCCGAGGATCGAGGCGAGCTGGCGTGCGACCTCGGTCTTGCCGACGCCGGTGGGGCCGGAGAAGAGGTAGTTGCCGATCGGCTTGTCCGGATCGCGAAGCCCCGCCCGGCTCAGCTTGATCGCCGAGGCGAGGACTCCGATCGCGGCATCCTGTCCGAAGACGACCCGCTTCAGGTCGCGGTCGAGATGCTCGAGCGTCTTCTTGTCGTCGGCGGACACGCTCTTCGGCGGGATCCGCGCGATGGTCGCGATGACGGCCTCGATCTCCTTGGTGGTGATCGTCTTCTTCCGCTTGTTGGGCGGCACCAGCATCTGCATCGCGCCGACCTCGTCGATCACGTCGATCGCCTTGTCGGGCAGCTTCCTGTCGTTGATGTAGCGGGCGGAGAGCTCGACCGCCGATTTCAGCGCATCGGGCGTGTACTTGACGCTGTGATGCTCCTCGAAGGCGGTGCGCAGGCCGGTGAGGATCTTGATCGTGTCCTCGACCGTCGGCTCGTTGACGTCGATCTTCTGGAAGCGCCGGAGCAGCGCCCGGTCCTTCTCGAAGTGATTGCGGAACTCCTTGTAGGTGGTCGATCCGATGCAGCGGATCGTGCCGCCCGAAAGCGCGGGCTTGAGGAGGTTGGACGCGTCCATTGCGCCGCCCGATGTGGCGCCGGCGCCGATGACGGTGTGGATCTCGTCGATGAAGAGGATCGCGTGGGGGAGCTTCTCGAGCTCATTCACCACCGCCTTCAAACGCTCCTCGAAGTCGCCGCGATAGCGCGTGCCGGCAAGAAGGGCGCCCATGTCGAGCGAATAGATCACCGCCGGCTTCAGCACCTCCGGCACGTCTCCCTCGATGATCTTCCTCGCCAGGCCTTCGGCAATCGCCGTCTTGCCGACGCCGGGATCGCCCACGTAGAGCGGGTTGTTCTTGGAGCGGCGGCAGAGGATCTGCACGGTGCGGTCGACCTCGGGGCCGCGCCCGATCAGCGGATCGACGCGCCCGTCGGCGGCCTTTTCGTTGAGGTTGACGGTGAACTGCTTGAGCGCGCTTTCGGGCTTCTTCTTGCCCTCGTCGCTCTTGGTCTCCTCCGTGCCCTTCACCTCCGGCGGCTCGGCGGCCGCCGCCTGGCCCTTGCCGACGCCGTGGCTGATATAGCTCACGGCATCGAGGCGGCTCATGTCCTGCTGCTGCAGGAAGTAGACGGCGTAGCTCTCCCGCTCGGAGAAGAGCGCGACGAGCACGTTGGCGCCGGTGACCTCGTCCCGGCCCGAGGACTGGACGTGGAGGATGGCGCGCTGGACGACGCGCTGGAAACCGCTGGTGGGGGACGGGTCGGTCTCCGCCTCGACCTTCAGTGCCTCGAGCTCGCTGTCGAGATAGGAGCGGACCGAGTCGCGCAGCTCTTTCAAATCGACGCCGCAGGCGGACATCACCTTGGACGCATGCGCATCCTCGATGAGCGCGAGCAGCAGGTGCTCGAGCGTCGCATATTCGTGCCTGCGGCCGCTCGCTTCGGCGAGCGCGTTGTGCAGCGTCTGTTCGAGTTCGCGGGCAAAGGACGGCATTGGTCTGTTCTACTCCTGCGGGCCCGCGCCGATCACGGACTGCTTGTTCGGCTCAATGTCGGGACGCGCAGTCGG
Organism: Allosphingosinicella sp.; assembly: GCA_036399955.1. GTDB lineage: Bacteria > Pseudomonadota > Alphaproteobacteria > Sphingomonadales > Sphingomonadaceae > Allosphingosinicella. Next base: position 13,369 of record DASWMB010000203.1, read on the forward strand.
TTCATCAAGCGCACGCCCGTAACGGTTGCGAGGCGCGGCCGCGCCGTCATCTCTTGAATAGCTCGTCGGCGCTTGCGCGGAACTGAACCGCGGCGTCCAGCTTCGCCTTGACGCGCGCGATCTCGCCTTCGAGCGCCGCGATCCGTGCCTGAAGATCCTCGACCGAAAGCGGATCGAGGTCCTGCTTCGCCAGCTGCGTCAGCGGATCGTCCGGCTTCGAAGGGAAGAGCTCGTCGAGGTCCATCCAGACAGAGTCCTCCGGAACCGCTGCTTGTGTCAACCCGCTGCCGGACGTTAGGGACACGATCCGGGCAGTGGAGCGGCGCGAATGAGCCAAGCCGAGCGGATGATCTCGATCGACCCCGGCGACGCGGGCGGGCCGGAGGTGCTGCGGCCGGTGGAGCGGCCGGTGCCCCGCCCCGGCCCGGGCGAGGTCCTGATCGAAGTCGCGGCCGCCGGCGTGAACCGGCCGGACATCCTCCAGCGCCGCGGCCTCTACCCGCCGCCGCCGGGTTCCCCGTCCATTCCCGGACTCGAGGTCGCCGGCACGATCGTTGCGCTCGGCGAAGGCGTCGACGACGTCCAGCTCGGCCAGCCGGTCTGCGCCCTTCTCGCCGGCGGCGGCTATGCCGAATATGCGGTGGCGCCGATCGGGCAGTGCCTGCCCGTTCCGGAAGCCTTGAGCCTCGTCGAGGCTGCGGCCATGCCGGAGACCCTCTTCACTGTCTGGACGAACCTGTTCGAGCGCGCCTTCGCCCGTGAAGGGGAATGGGCGCTCGTCCACGGCGGCACCAGCGGCATCGGCACCATGGCGGTGGCGCTCGGACGGCTGTTCGGCCTCAATCTCATCGTCACCTGCGGCTCGGACGAGAAATGCCGCCGCGCCGAGGCGCTCGGTGCCCATCATGCGGTGAACTACCGCAGCGCGGACTTCGCCGACGAGGCGAGGCGGATCACCGGCGGACGCGGCGTCGACATCGTCCTCGACATGGTCGGCGGCGATTACCTCCCGCGCAATCTTGCCGCCCTCGCCGACGAAGGCCGCCACGTCTCGATCGCCGTGCAGCGCGGCGCGACCTCCGAGATCAACCTCGCGCAGGTGATGATCCGCCGCCTCACCCTCACCGGCTCGACCCTCCGCGCGCGATCGGTGGAGTTCAAGAGCCTCGTCGCCGACGAGCTCGCCCGCACCGTCTGGCCCCATGTCGAGGCGGGGCGCCTCAAGCCGGTGATCGACTCCGTCTTCCCGCTCGCCGAGGCCGCCGAAGCCCACCGCCGGATGGAAAGCGGCGCGCATGTCGGAAAGATCGTCCTTGCGGTGCGCGAGGCGGCCGGCAGCGGCTAGCCGGGGCGTGCTTTCCGGGCGAGGCGTGCGGCGTCGGCCGTCCCACTCGGGCACGCCTGTTTTCAACGGGTTGGCGACATTTCGGCATTGATGAACGTCGGCTGCCGAACCCGTTCACGCTTTCCTCACGGCGAAGCGCCCAAAGGGATCGCGCGCGGTACGGCCGGCGCGGCGTTGACGTTGTATGTCATGCACCGGCCCAGCTGAGCCCCTTGCGTCGCGTATCAAGGGCGGGGCCGCTGTCCTTCGGGACGGCGGCCCCGAATGCGCGGCAATCGACCCGGCAGTGTCCAGCTGTCGGGGTCGTTCGTGAGCCCCACACCCGACGAAGACAGCGGCACGCGGTGGTCGTGTCAGAACCCGAGGGTGAAGCCGATCGCTCCGCCGACATCGTCGCCTGCAGAACCGATATGGTCGGGCTGGCGGCGCAGGAACCCGTTGCCTGTAAGCCGGCCTGCCCCGCCGAGGACGCCGATGCCGTAGGAGGCTTCGAAGTCGAGCTCGCGGCCGGAAGGCGCAAGGTTCATCCGCCGCGCTTCGTAGCCGACCGCGCCGGTCGCATAATCGTAGGAGACCGGGACGGAAAGGCTGTAGCCGCCGCCGCGCACCCGCAGTGGCTGCATCACCCGGAAGGCCAGCCGGTCGCCGCGCGCGAACGGATTCGCCCTCGCCAGGCCGAACGAGAAGGCGTCGCTTCCCATCCGGCCTCCCGTGACGAAGCCGTTACCGCCCGGGAGCATGGTAAGCCCGTAGCGATAGCTGGCCGCTGCCGACCAGCCGCGTCCGAGGTCGAGCTTCCCGGTCGTATCCATGAACCAGGTAGTGGAGCCGGCCGGCGCGAACGAGAAGCGGCCGCCGAGAACTGTCTCGCGCTCGTCGAGGCGAGTGACGCCGAGGCTGAGTGAAGCCGGCCCGAGCCGGCGGTCTGCGCTTGCCGACGCGATCGAATAGCCCTGTTCTCCGCTCGGCTCGCGCGGGCTGGTGCGCTGGACCTCACCGCGCTCTCCGGTGACGGTGATCGCCGCCGGGCCGAGATCGTGGCGGACGCCGAGGCTGGTGCCGCCCTCCGCATCGAAGCCCGGCCGCGCGAGCGGGTCGCGTGCCACGAGGAAATTGTCGCCTTCCGCGCCCGACAGGCGCTGCTGGAGCGTCCTGCCGCTCTCGGCAATGGCGAGCGCCGCTGCCGTGCGTGGCCCGAACCGGCTCAACGCCATGCCGGCGACGGCGCGGGCGCGACGCTCGTCGTCGTAGGACAGACCGGCCTGAGCCAGGCCGAGCTCGGGCTGGGCGGTGACGCTGCGCCGCACCGTCACCGCGACCGAGGTGCCGCCGGCGGAGGCCCAACCGGTGCTGAGACCGGGCTGCAGCGCCCGCGACAGCGGCTGCTGCGGTGCGGCGCGTGAAAGCGTCGCGCCGAGGTCGATCGTAAAGGCACGCGAATAGCCGTCGAGGATGATCGCCCCCTGCGTCCCCCCCGTTCCATCGCCCATGGCGCCCGACGCCTGGCCGTTGCCCGCCGTCGAGATGGGGACGGAGGAGCCGGCCATCACCGACTTGCCCTGCGGCTGGAAGGCGCGTCCGATGTTGAGGATGCCCCGGCCGAAAATCGGGTCGGTGCCCGGAGCGCCCGGATCGTCGGCGGTGGTCAGCAGCAATTGGACGATCTGCTGCCCTGTCAGATTGGGAAACGCCTGGGCCAGGAGAGCGACCGCACCTGCTATCGCCGGTGCCGACAACGAAGTCCCGTAGGCGCCAGATCCAAGCCCTCCGTTCCTGTTATAGACTTTCAGCCCTTCGCCGACCGCAGCCAGGTAGAAGTCGGCGCCCGCGCCCGCCCGGTTGCTGAAGGACGCGAGGTCCGTGCCGGCATTGTTGGTTGCGCCGGCAATGATCACGCTGGCGTGCGCATTGCCCGACGTCGCCACCATCGCGGAGGAGAAAGGGTTGGACGCGGCGTCGTTCCCCGCTGAAATGACGAGGACGACGCCGGCGGCCGTCGCCCGGTCGACGGCATCGGCAAAGGTCGGGTTGATCGCGAATGCCATGGACAGGTTGATGACGCGTGCGCCGTTCTGAACGGCGAGGTCGAACGCTTTGGCGATGTCCACGGGGCTGAACTGACAGGTGGGAGAGGTGGCAGAGCAGGTGCCGGGGGTATCCGTTCTCAGCATCAGCAGCGTGGCATCGAAGGCCACGCCGTGGATCCCGGCATCGTCCCTCGCCGCTCCCAATATGGACGCCACCGGCGTGCCGTGGTGGTGGTCGCCGTCCAGGCCGCGCGATGCCACCACGTCTCCGGACGCCGGATGGACGCGGCCTGCGAACGGCGCGATGGTCGGCGCGAAACTGTCGTCGATGATCGCGGCGGTGACGCCCTTTCCCGTAGCCCCTGCTTCGTAGGCGACGATCGCGTTGGCCGCCGCCGGCGCCCGAGAGTTCTGATACTCCTGCGTGTTGTACGAAGAGCCCGGAGACGGAGGCGGCGGAGGTGGCGGAGGGGGCGGCGGCGGCGGCGGCGGCGAAGGCGGGATCGGGATCGGTTCGACACCTCCGCCTCCGCCGCCTCCTCCACATGCGCTGAGGGCGAGGGCGATCGCCGCTACACTCGCCGTGCGAAGGATCAGGTTTTTCGTGGCCATACACGCCTCCCCCAGACATGGATCGCTTCAATATTTTTTCTGATCGGCTGGCAAGCATGTCCTTTGTAAGCAGCCATGACACCAACGTCCTGAACTTGCCCTCCAGGCCACCGGCGAGGTTGTACATGGCGGTAAAGGCGGGCAGTGAACGGAGCGATCGAGCGACCGGGAGGCCGGCAATGAACATGGACGATGAGGTTATCCAAACGCCGGACGGACCCATGACATGGGCGCAGTGGAAAAAGAAGAATCCGGTGCAGATCCCGTCGCGACGCACGACGGGAAAGGATCTTCCGGTAAAGGTGAAACGCTTCACGAACGAAGCTTAGAGCCAGACCCATTCCCGCGCCGTGACCCGAGTGCGCCGCTGCCGGCTGCGCTCCAGTCGGACCCGCTTCCCACCCATTGCGGACATCCGCGTTTGGCAAGACATTCCCCCACATGACTGTACCGCGCCCTTCGCCCGACGCTCGATTGCTTCAGCCCGCCCCCGCTCCAGCCACGCCTTTCGTAGACCGGCTGCGCGCCGGCGTCGGACGCCGCGCTTTCGGCATCTGCCTGGCGCTGATGATGGAGGCGCTGCTGCTGCTTGCGTTGCTCTCGCTCGGGCCCGGAAAGCAGTCCGGCGAGGAGGAGAGCCGCATCACCGTCGTGAACTTCGAGGGCGACCAGCCGGCGGAAAAGGCGCTCGAGGCGACGAACCGCGAGGCTGAACAGCGAGCGGCGGAGCAGCCCGCGCCCCAGGCGCCGGCAGACGAACCGCTGCGTCCGCCGGCCGCCCAGCCGCTGCCGCTCCCGATGGCGCAGCCGCCGGCGTCGCAGCCGAGCGCGCCGGCGATCCCGCCCGCCACGGTGCCCGCGCCGCCGCCGCGCGCGCCCTCTGCTTCCATTCCGCCGAGCCGCGGCCGGCCGGCTCTACCGGCCCGACCGCTTTACGGCCCGCCGGACCAGGGCGGATCGCCCTCTCTGGACACGGAACGCGTCGGAACGGCTCCCAACGGAGAGCCGCTCTATGCAGCCGCCTGGCACACTCGGCCGCGGCCCGACCAGCTGCGCGGATATCTGGCAACGGCCACGGGCCCGGGCTGGGGCTTGATCGCATGCCGCACGGCGCCGGGGTTCCGGGTCGAGGATTGCGTCGGACTCAGCGAGTATCCGCAAGGATCGCAGATCAATCGCGCCCTTCTTGCCGCGGCGTGGGAGTTCAAGGTGCGGCCTCCGCGGATCGGCGGCCGGTCCCTGGTGGGAAGCTGGGTCCGCATCAGGATCGATTATTCGATCGAGCGCCGCTAGGCCGCACCCAGCGGCCGTTGCAGACGTTTGACTCGTCAGTGCGGCTTGCCACGATGCAGGCCGCGAACTGCCGCTCCGCCGGACCCGGCTTTCGACCAATTCCACATATTCGCGCGAACGTCCGTTATTTACCCTAGTCGGCATTCACGGCCGAGAAGAACGGGTGATACGGACCGGCGGATGAAGCTCGTTGACGAGCGGAACCTCGATGCCTTCACGACGCTGCCGCAGTCGCTCCCCAGCCTCGCGGATGCGGCTCTCGGTGAGTTCGCTCGCTGGGACCATCTCTCCGACGACCGTCCCATCCGGCAGCTTGAGCATGCAGTCGATCCTGTCGTTCCATTCCTGCGCCACGCAAACGGCACCAGGAGCGAGCCGGGAGAGCAGGGTCTGGGCTTCCGCCGCCGCTTCTTCGATGCTGCCCTTGAACATCGCGGTTCGCTACACGACCCAATATCCGCTTTCCACCATAGTGGACGTTCGCGTGCCTCTGAACCGTGGCAGTTTGAGTGAGCAGGCCCGCGCCGTCCTTCCCGCGGGAATTGGCTGCGTCTCAACGACCTGAGCGTCGCCGGCTCGAGCCGTGCGCGGAGCCGAGTTCACCTTGCCCTTCGCAGCCGCAGCAGTTACACGCTGGCCTCGTACCGGCCGCTCCGTGATGGGGCGGCCCTTCTTTTGCCCGGAGAACCTCGGTGGCACAGCCGCTCATGCCCCATGCGACCGCCAGCTGGCTGGTCGACAACACCTCGCTCACCTTCGAGCAGATCGCCGACTTCTGCGGCCTGCACATCCTTGAAGTCCAGGCGATCGCGGACGATACGGCGGCGACCAAGCTCACCGGCCGCGATCCGCTGCGCGCGGGCGAGCTGACCCAGGAAGAGATCGACCGCGCCCAGGCCGACGAGGGCTATCGCCTGCGCATGCAGAAGGAGCCGGACAAGACCACCCGCACCCGCGGGCCGCGCTATACGCCGGTCTCGAAGCGGCAGGACAAGCCGGACGGCATCGCCTGGATCATCCGCAACCACCCGGAAGTCACGGACGGCCAGATCTCGAAGCTGATCGGCACGACCCGCTCGACGATCGCGGCGATCCGCGACCGCAGCCACTGGAACATCGCGAACATCCAGCCCAAGGATCCGGTGACCCTCGGCCTGTGCTCGCAGCGCGAGCTGGACGCGCTCGTCGCCAAGGCCGCCAAGGCGGCGGGCGTCGAGCCGGCTCCGCAGGACGGCCGCATCCAGCAGGACCGCGAGGCGCTGATCACCGAGCTGCGCGCCGAGCGCGATGCGGCGGCGCGCGACGCCGAAGCGGCGCATGCGGCCGAGCTGGCCGGTGCCGACGGCGGCAGCGGCGGCGGTCGCGACGAGGGCTTCGTCGACCCGTTCAAGAGCTGACCGGGTTGGAGCGCGCCGGCCCCGTCTCGCCCGACGCGGCGCTGGCGGACGTCGCCTACAGCCACAAGGGTCTCACCTATCCGCTCGGCCGCCGCGGCCCCGAGCCGGGCGAGCTGATCGAACTCGCGCCCGGCCTCGGCTGGGCGCGGCTGCCGGTGCCGGGCTCGCTGAAGCACATCAACGTCTGGGCGCTGGCCGACGGCGAGGGCGTCGCGCTGGTCGACACCGGCCTCGACATCCCACCCTCGCGCGCGGCGTGGGAGGCGCTGTTCGAAGGGCCGCTCGCCGCGCGGCCGGCGACGCGGATCGTGGTCACCCACTTCCATCCCGATCATATCGGCCTCGCCGGCTGGCTGGCGGAGCGCTCCGGCGCCGCACTGTGGATGACGCGCGAGGAGTGGCTGTTCGCGCGGATGCTGACCAGCGACGTGCGCGACGCCCCGCCCGCCGCCGCGGCCGACTATTGGCGCGCCGCGGGGTGGAGCGAGGAACGGATCGAGGCGGAGAGCATGAAGGGCTGGGGCCGCTTCGCCTCGGTGGTGAGTCCGGTGCCGGTGAGTTTCGTCCGGATGCGCGACGGGGACGTCGTCGAGATCGGCGGGCGGTGCTGGCGGGTGGTCGTCGGCAGCGGCCATTGTCCGGAGCATGCCTGCCTGGTCGACGAGGCGGGCGGCGTGATGATCGCCGGCGACCAGGTGCTGCCGCGGATCACCTCCAACGTGTCGCTCAGCCTCACCGAGCCCTTGGCCGATCCGCTCGGCGACTGGCTCGCCTCGATCGCGAAGCTGCGCACGCTGCCGGGCGACCTTCTCGTCCTGCCCTCGCACGGCGAGCCGTTCACCGGGCTCCACGCCCGGCTCGACGCGCTTCGCGACGGCCATCTCGGCCGGCTCGACGCGCTCCACGCGCACCTCGCCGAGCCGCGCCGCGCGGTGGACTGCTTCCCGGTCCTGTTCGGCCGCGCTATCGACGAATCGACCCTCGGCCTCGCGACCGGCGAGGCGATGGCCCATCTCCGCCGGCTCGAGGTGGAGGGGAGGGCACGGCGGACGTTCCGCGAGCGCGCCGCCTGGTTCGAGGCCGCCTAGGCTCCGCTTGACCGCGCGCGCGGCGGTGACCAATGCTGCCATGATGTCGGACCAGCCCCAGCCCATCGCCGAGCTCTCCTTCGAAGCGGCCCTGAAGCGGCTCGAGGAGATCGTCCGGAAGCTCGAGAGCGGCGAAGCCTCGCTCGACGAGGCGATCGAGCTCTACGGCGAAGGCGACCGGCTGAAGCAGCAATGCGAGGCGCGGCTCCATGCCGCCCAGGCCAGGATCGAGAAGATCCAGCTCGGCCGCGGCGGCGAGCCGGCCGGCACCGCGCCGTTCGACGCCGCCTGAAAGTGGCCGCGCCGCCGGTCAGCCTCGCGGTCGCGCTCGAGCAGGTCGGCGCCGAGATCGACCGCGGCTTCGAAGCGATCCTCGCCGTCCCGCCTGACCCCCGAGCACGTCTGTACGAGGCGATGCGCTATGCCGCGATCGGCGGCGGCAAGCGCATCCGGCCGCTGCTGGTCGTCGCCGGTTGCAACCTCTTCCATGTCGCGCGCGAGCGGGCGATCCGGGTCGCCCTCGCGGTCGAATGCGTCCACGTCTATTCGCTGATCCACGACGACCTGCCGGCGATGGACGACGACGATCTGCGGCGAGGCAAGCCCACGCTCCATCGAGCCTATGACGAGGGGGTGGCGATCCTCGCCGGGGACTCGCTCCACGCCCTCGCCTTCCAGATCCTCGCCGAGCAGGAGACGCACGAGGATCCGTTCGTTCGCGCGGACCTCGTCCTCGAGCTCGCGCGTGCCGCAGGGCCGGCGGGGATGGCGGGCGGGCAGATGATGGATCT
>DASWMB010000204.1:0-2703 GCA_036399955.1 Allosphingosinicella sp.
CAGGCAGGCTTGCCCGGCATCCTAGATCAGGGCGTGGGAGCCGGCGGCCTCGGCCTCAGCGCGGCCAGTCGTTCGGACGCCGGGGCGACGGCGGGAAGGCCGCTGGAGGGCCGGTCGAGATAGAAATAAGCGACCGCGGCAACGTCGTCGGACCGATAGAAATTGGTGTGGCCGTCGGGGAGCGACGGGTCGGTGAGCGGCACTTGCGGAGCCCGCGACAGGAGCTGCTGGAAGTTGCGGCGCGAGCCGGGATCGATCGTGACGGGAATGAGCGGCGCGCCGGCGCGCTGCAGGTCGATGACGATGTTCTTGCGCGCGCCGCCGATCTGCTGGAGCGTCACTTCGATGCCCTGGTGGAAGAAGACCGGATCCGGGACGTGGAAGCGGTAGAAGGTCCAGCGCCCGCCCGCTTCCCAGCTCGCGACCGGCGCGCCCTGATAGCGATTGATATAGGCGCCCTGGCCCCAGGCGGTGCCGATATAATCCTCGGCGCCGGTGCCGACGAGCGTCGCATGCTCGCGGTCTCCGTCCAGGAACATCTTCACTTCGCCCTCGCCCCACCAGGTGTCGCGGTAGACCGGGTTGGTGAGGATTGTGACGCTGGCGCCGAGGAAGCGGCCGCGGCCCTCGACCCGCGGCAGGAGCCGGAAGTCGCGGCCGAGCGCCGTCGCCCGCTCCCGCCGCCAGCTCGCGTGGAAGTAGAGCGTGTTCGCCGGCTGGCTCGGGAGCATGCGATAGTTGACGTCGTAGAAGATGAGGTTGACCTGCCGCCCGGACTCGTTGGTGACGACGATGCGGGCGCCGCGGCGGAACGGCATCGGAATATAGGAGACGAAGGAGCGCCCCTCCGGGCTCGCCAGCAAAGCCGTCTCCATCGGCACCATCTCGCTTGCGCCGTGGAGGAAGAAGTCGCCGAGCGGGACCGAGACGGCGGGGGTCCCGGCGCCGTCCCAGAACATGTCCAGCCGCAGGCCGCGCAGCGCCTCGGGCGATCGGTCCTCGACCGTCATCCAGATCCGGTCGATCACGCCCGCGCCCTCGATGGCGGCGAGGACGTGGGAGCCGCCGACGGGGATCGTCTCGAAGGCACGGCCCTTGGCGCCGCGATTCTCGCGCCCGCCCATGCCGCGCCCGCCGGTGGGGTTCTCCGGGCTGGCCCAGCGCGTCTGCTGCTGCGGCCGATATTCGTAGAGCGGCGAGGAGGCATCGGGCTGTGCTGCGGCGGGAGCGGAGTGCGCGGCCGCGCCGAAGGCGGCGCCGGCGAGAAGCAGCATGCGGACCGGTTCGCGCATCCGGCCGCTCCCGTTCCTCAGCGCGGCGTCGGCGCGGCGGCGAGGCTGCCGCCGAAGCGCGGGACGTCCCCCTGCCAGTCGAGCCTGCCGACATGCATGAAACGGGCGTTGCCGCCGGGGCGGCAGCCGCGGCGAGTCGCCCAGGCGTGGAAGACGATGTGATCCTGGCCGTTCGCCTGGAAGACGGCGGTGTGGCCGGGGCCGCTCAGGCAGTCGGGCCGGAGGCGGCTGGCGAGGATCGGATTGTCGCCGCCGTCGCTGCACGGGCCGAGCGCGGTGCGGCAGACGGCATAGCCCGTGGCATAGGTCGAGAGCCGCTCGCGCTGCTGCCAGGCGAAGTCGCCGGCCGAATAGAAGAGGATATAGGCACCGCTCGGCCGCCGCACCATGAACGGCGCTTCGACGACGTTGCGCTCCCAGGGAACGTCGTTGCGGCCGAGGGCGGCCGGCTCGCCGACGACGCTGAGCCCGTCCGGCGCCATGCGCTGGCCCCAGAGCTGCGTCGTGGTCCGCGCCGAGGGATGGTTCCCGTCATTCTTGAAGTAGAGGTAGAGCTGTCCGTCGGCGTCGCGGAAGGGGCTGGCGTCGATCGTCCCGCCGAGCGCGGTCTGGCAGACGATCGGCCCGTCGCCCTGCGGGACATAGGGCCCCCGCGGGTCCGCGCTGGCGGCGACGCCGATGCACTGCTGGTTGCTGCTCCGGTTGGGCGCGGTGAAATAGAGCAGGAAGCGGTCGCCGATCCGCATCACTTCGGGAGCCCAGGTGAAGCCGCGCCGCGACCAGGACGGAAGCTCCGGCAAGGCATCGCGATAGCCGCTGCCGGTCGAGGGGTCGGCGGCGAGCTCCCAGCGGACGAGGTCGGTCGAAAAGGCGACCGGCACGTTGACGCGGCCGTCGAGGATGTTGGTGGCGAAGGCGTAATAGCGGCCTGCGAAGGGGAGGACGAAGGGGTCGGCGAAATTGGAGGGCAGCGCGGGCGGGAAAGGCTGCTGCGCCGCGGCCGGTCCCGCGGCAAGCGCGGCGAGACCGGAGACGGCGAGCAGGGCGCGGCGGAGCCTGCGCATCGTCGCTGTGTGGCGGGACATGTCGACATCCTCCTGCCTTGGCCGGTTGCCCGGCTCTCCTTGCCATATTAGGCCCCCAGGCGGCGAAGTCGAGGAGGCGGCGAGACGATGGCGGATGCGGCAGGCGGCGCGAGCCGGAGCGAGTTCGGCCGGCTCCCGGACGGGCGGACGGTGGATGCGGCGACGCTCACGAACAGCGTCGGGATGAGCGTCACGATCCTCGCCTGGGGCGCCGGCATCCAGTCGGTGCTCGTCCCCGGCCGCGACGGCACGTTCGCGGACGTGGCGCTCGGCCACCGCTCCGTCGAGCCCTATGTCCGGCAGCCCCAGTATATCGGCTCGACCTG
>DASWMB010000205.1:0-2071 GCA_036399955.1 Allosphingosinicella sp.
CGCGCGGGGATGGCGCGGGCGGACAAAGCGAGGCCCGCGAGGACATCGTCGCGAAAGGCGGGATCGGCGAGGGCCGCGGACCTCATGTCAGATGCTCCTGGCAAGGCGGAGGCCGGAGAACATCCAGCGCTGGTGCGGGTAGAAGAAGTTGCGATAGGTCGCGCGCATGTGGCCGCGCGGCGTCGCGCAGGAGCCGCCGCGGAGCACCATCTGAGAGGACATGAACTTGCCGTTATATTCGCCGACCGTCCCTTCCGGCACGGAGAAGCCGGGATAGGGGAGGAAGGCGCTGCCGGTCCATTCCCAGACGTCGCCGAAGAAGCCGGCAGCGGCCGGCGGCGCCGGCTTGGCCCGAACGGGGGCGGCGGCGTCGAGCTGGTTTCCCTCTCGAGGATCGTGCGCGGCCGCTGCCGCTTCCCATTCCGCTTCGGTGGGGAGGCGGGCGCCCGCCCAGCGCGCGAAGGCGTCGGCCTCGTAGAAGGAGATGTGGCAGACCGGCTCCGCCGCAGCTAAGCCGCGGACGCCGTCGAGGCCGAAGCGCTCCCAGCCGCCGTCGCGCTTCAGCCAGTAGAGCGGCGCCTCGATCCCTTCGCGTCGGACCCAGTCCCAGCCGTCGGCGAGCCACAGGCGCGGATCGGAATAGCCGCCGTCTTCGATGAAGCCGAGCCATTCGCCGTTCGTCACGGTCCGGTCGGCGAGGGCGTGGCGCTGGAGGAAGACGCGGTGGCGCGGCGCCTCGCAGTCGAAGGCGAAGCCCTCGCCTTCGTGGCCGATCGCGACGATCCCCTCCCGCCCTTCGATCCAGCCCATCTCCCGCGCCTCGCCCCGCGGCGCCGCCTCGGCCTGGTGCCAGGCGGCCGGAAGCAGAGGATTGGCCGCGAAGGTCGCGAGCATGTCCATCAGCATCAGCTCCTGATGCTGCTGCTCGTGGTTGAGGCCGAGCTCGGCCAGCACCCGCGCCTTTGGGGGGAGCGCGGGCAAGGCGGCGGTCAGCGCCTCGTCGACATGGCGGCGATAGCCGAGCACCTCGTCGAGGCTCGGACGGCTCAGCATGCCGCGCCGGTCGCGCGGGTGCCGCTCACCTTCGCCCTCGTAATAGGAGTTGAAGAGATAGGCCCAGCGCTCGTCATGGGGGCGGTAGCCGGGGATGTGGTCGCGCAGCACGAAGGTCTCGAAGAACCATGTCGTGTGGGCGAGATGCCATTTCGCCGGGGAGGCATCCGGCATCGGCTGGATCGTGGCATCGGCGTCGGAGAGCGGCGCGGCGATCGCCTCGCTCAGCGCGCGCACGTTTTGATAGAGGACGCCCGAACCCTCGACTGCTTCTTCGGCGCGGACGGTCGTGGCCATGATCCCCCGAACGACTCACTTATGTTAAGTGTCCCGCGTCGCCCCCGGCGCCCACAGGATTTCGCCGCCGCCGGCTGCCGCCGCGGCGCGCGCCATGACGAAGAGATGATCCGAGAGGCGATTGAGGTAGACGAGGGCGAGCGGGTTCAGCGCCACCTCCCGCGCCGCCGCGACGGCCGAGCGTTCGGCGCGGCGGACGATCGCGCGGGCGAGGAGGAGCCCGGCCGCGCCGCCGCCGCCGCCGGGGAGGATGAAGCTCCTCAACGGCTCCAGCGCCTCGTTCATCGCATCGATCTCGCGCTCGAGCCGGTCGACCTGCGGCTGGACGATGCGCAGCGCCATCTCCGAGGGGACGAAATCGTCGCCGGGGGTGGCGAGATCCGCGCCGAGGTCGAACAGCTCGTTCTGGATTCGGCGGAGCATGGCCGCATGCTCCTCGCCGACATGGAGAGCGGCGACCCCGAGCGCGGAATTCGCCTCGTCGACGTCGCCGATCGCGTGCGCGCGGGGGTGATCCTTGGCGATGCGGGAGCCATCGGCGAGCCCGGTTTCGCCCGTGTCCCCCGTCTTCGTGTAGATCCGGTTCAGCCGGACCATCAGCCGCCGCCGCGCATCAGCAGCAGCAGCAGGATCGCGAAGACGATGGCGAGCGCCTGGAACAGGACGCGCTTCCTCATCAGTTCCTGGCTTCGCATGCCGGTGATGTCGCGGCCGTTGGCCA
>DASWMB010000206.1:0-1885 GCA_036399955.1 Allosphingosinicella sp.
TCCACAGCACGGCGAGGAAGAGGACGAACGCCCGCGCCGCGAGCCGGCTCGCCCGCGCCGCCTCCGCCGAGGCGGCGATGCCGGTGATGAGGAGCGCGACGACCAGCGGCACGATCGTCATCCGGAGCGCGTCGAGCCAGAGGCCGCCGATCGGGTCCGCCACCGCGACGGTCGGCTCGACGGCGCCCGGCGCGGTGCGCGCGACGACGATGCCGAGCAGCAGCCCGGCGGCGAGGGCGATCAGGATTCGGACCGGCTGCGACACGTTCTCGCCCTTAATGCTTCCGGCCGACCGTTGGAAAGCCGAACGGCTCTAATGTTCCCGCACCGCGAAGGTTCAAACCCGCGCGTCTTCCGGCTATGGCGCGCCGAAGGCAAACACGGGACAGGTTTTTAGATGGGTCGCAAGTTCTTCGGCACCGACGGGATCAGGGGCCGCACCAACGCCAAGCCGATGACGGCCGAGGTCGCCCAGCGGGTCGGCCAGGCCGCCGGCGCCCATTTCCTGCGCGGCGACCACCGCCACCGCGTCGTCATCGGCAAGGACACCCGCCTCTCCGGCTACATGATGGAGACGGCGATGATCTCCGGCTTCACCAGCGTCGGCATGGACGTGGTGATGGTCGGCCCGGTGCCGACGCCGGCCGTCGCCCTCCTTACCCGCTCGATGCGTGCCGATCTCGGCGTCATGATCTCGGCCAGCCACAATCCCTATACCGACAACGGCATCAAGCTGTTCGGGCCGGACGGCTACAAGCTCTCCGACGAGGACGAGGCCGCGATCGAGGACCTGCTCGAGCAGGAGCCGCAGCTCGTCGACGCGACCCTGATCGGCCGCTCGAGGAAGATCGAGGACGCGCGCGGCCGCTACATCCACTTCGCCAAGTCGACCTTCCCGGAGGAGCTCCGGCTCGACGGCCTCAAGGTGGTGGTCGACTGCGCCAACGGCGCCGCCTACGAGGTCGCGCCGTCTGCGCTCTGGGAGCTCGGCGCCGACGTCGTCGCGATGGGCGTCTCGCCCAACGGCATCAACATCAACGACGGCTGCGGCTCGACCGCGCCCGCCGCCCTCCAGGCGCGGGTGATCGAGGAGGGGGCGGATATCGGCATCGCGCTGGACGGCGACGCCGACCGGCTGATCATCGTCGACGAGGCCGGCCGCATCGTCGACGGCGACCAGCTGATGGCGACCATCGCCGCCGCCTGGGAGCGGCAGGGCCTCCTGTTCGGCGGCGGCATCGTCGCCACCGTGATGTCGAACCTCGGCCTGGAGCGGTTCCTGCAGGCGCGCGGGCTCGAGCTCTACCGGACCAAGGTCGGCGACCGCTACGTGCTCGAGGAGATGCGCGCCCGCGGCTGCAATGTCGGCGGCGAGCAGTCCGGCCACATCATCCTGTCCGACTATGCGACGACCGGCGACGGCCTCGTCGCCGCGCTCCAGATCCTCGCCTGCCTCGTCGAAAGCAAAAAGCCGGCAAGCGAGATCCTCCACCAGTTCGATCCGCTGCCGCAGCTCCTCAAGAACGTCCGCTTCGCCGGCGGGGCCCCGCTCGAGGCGGACAGCGTCAAGTCCGTGATCGCCGAGGCCGAGCAGCGCCTCCAGGGCACCGGCCGCCTCGTCATCCGCAAGTCCGGCACCGAGCCGCTGATCCGCGTGATGGCCGAGGGCGAGGACGAGAAGCTGGTCGAGGAGTTGGTCGACCAGATATGCGAGGCGGTGAGGGCGGCGTGACGCCGCGCATCCTCATCGTCGCCGGCTCGGATTCGGGCGGAGGCGCCGGCATCCAGGCCGACATCAAGACGGTGACGATGCTCGGCGGCCACGCGATGACGGCCGTCACCGCGCTGACGGCCCAGAATACGCTGGGCGTGACGGGCGTGCTGC
>DASWMB010000207.1:0-7399 GCA_036399955.1 Allosphingosinicella sp.
CGCGCGACGCGGAAGCTGTTGTCGACGAACTGGGGGCGGAGGCGGATCTCGCCGAGCGTGTAGCGCGACGGATCGGCGACATCGAGGTTGCCGTAGCTGAACTGCGGCAGCCGCCCCCGGGTGAAGTCGTAGCTGTAGCCCTGGACGTTCGCGACATCGAGCGCGACCGTGGTCTGGATCGGGTTGCGGAAGCTCGACTGCGAATAGCCGCCGAGCAGGTTCACCGTCAGCCGCTCGCCCAGCTCCTGGCTCAAGGAGGCGGTATATTGCTGGAACTCGGTGGTGAGCTCGTCGAAGCGGCTCTCGACGCGGACGTCGACATTGTTGAACGTGCCCGAGACGAGGCTGTTGTTCTCGTCGACGACGGCGCCGGGGAGGATCACCGTCTGCGGCTTGCCAGTGCCGCCGCGGCTGAACGAGATCGCTTCCAGATACTGCTCGCCGCGCTGGGAATCGAAGCGGGCGTAGAGCGCGTCGAAGCTCAACAGCGTCGTGTCGGTCGGGCGCAGCTGGATGGAGCCGGTGAGGCCGAGCCGCTCGGTGTCGTAGAGATAGCTGTCGTAGCGCGGGATGCGCGGGTGGTAATAGGCCGTGCCGGCGGTCGCGCCGGTCGGCAGCGTCGAGGCGGCGTTGAAGCCATTATTGTCGGTGCTGCGCTCCCAGCGGACCGTGCTCGGTCCCTCCTCGCGGATGCCGCGCGTGGAATAGGCCGCGGAGAGGAGGATGCCGAGCCGGCCGTCGAGGAGCTGGGTCGAGAACAAGGCGGCAAGGCGCGGGTCGACCTCTTCGGAAAGGTCGTTGTAGCCCGCCTGGACGCTGCCGGCGAAGACCATGTCGTCGCGATAGTCGAACGGCCGCGCGGTCTGGAGATCGACGGTGGCGCCGAGCGAGCCTTCCTCGACGTCGGCGGTTGCCGACTTGCGGACGGTGATCTGGTTGAACAGCTCTGACGCGAAGATGTTGAAGTCGAACGAGCGGCTGCGGTTGGCGCCGCCCGAGGCGTCGGCGCCGCCGGTGGTGCTGAGCCCCTCCATGCCGTTGATGCGCACGCGGGTGAAGAGCGGGCCGAGGCCGCGGACGGTGATCTGTCGCCCCTCGCCCTGGTCGCGGGTGATGGTGACGCCGGGGATGCGCTGGATCGATTCTGCGAGGTTGTTGTCCGGGAAGTCGGCGATGTCCTCGGCGCGGATCACGTCGACGATCGCGTTGGCGTCGCGCTTCTGGTTGAGCGCGGCGCGCAGCGACTGGCGGAAGCCGGTGACGACGATCGCCTCGCCTTCCTCGCCTTCGGGGACCGCCCCGGGCTCCGCCCCTCGGGCTTCGGCGGTCTCCGGCTGCTCCGAAGCGGCGGGCTGGGCATGAGCGGCCACCGGCCCGACTGCGAGCGCGATTGCGGATCCGGCACCGAGAAGGCGGAGGGTGAAACGGGCGCGGTTCGAAAGCTCAGGGCTGCTCATCATCGTCGGTCCTCCCGCCGGATCGTCCGGCCGTTATGACACCGGTGTCTACAGAGCGTCGAAAAAAAGCAGCTGCAGCGTCGATCACGCGCGGGCGGCAGAATCGAACGGAGCCTCGAGCTGGCGCCCTTCCATGTCCTCCCGTGCGCCGCGTTTGCCGCAGTCGCCTCTTCCGGTCCGCATCAAGTAACCGGTGTCATGATCATGATTGAGCCCAAGCGCCGCCTCTGTCAAGACCGGCCCCCAGAGAGGATTTGCCGATGCGATTCGTCCGACTGCTGCTGCTGATCGTCGCCGGCTTCGCCGCCGCTCCCGCCTTTGCGCAGGCCTTTCCCGGCGCGGTCGGCTGGGCGGCGCAGACGCCCGGCGGGCGCGGCGGCGCGATCGTGCGGGTCACGAACCTCAATGCCAGCGGCCCCGGCTCGTTCAGAGCGGCGGTCGAGCGGCGGGGCCCGCGGATCGTCGTGTTCGAAGTGGGCGGCGTCATCGATCTCGGCCTCACCACGCTCAACATCGAGGAGCCGTTCCTCACCATCGCCGGCCAGACCGCGCCTTCGCCCGGCATCACCATCATCCGCGGCGGCATCGACATCCGCACCCACGACGTGATCGTCCGCCACATCCGCATCCGCAGCGGCGTCTCCGGCCAGGCGCGGCGCAGCGGCTGGGAGGCGGACGCCCTCTCCACGGTGGGGGCGCGCAACGTCATCGTCGACCATTGCACCATGACCTGGGCCGTCGACGAGAACCTATCCGCTTCGGGCCCGCGCTTCACCGGCGCGACGCCCGAGGAATGGCGCCGCGGCACCAGCCACAACGTCACCTTCAGCTACAATGTGCTGGCGGAAGGCCTCGCCCACGCCAGCCACCCCAAGGGCGAGCATTCGAAGGGCTCGCTGATCCACGACAACGCAACCGGCATCCTCATCTACCGCAACCTCTACGCCCATAATTATGAGCGCAATCCGATGCTGAAGGGCGGAGTCCACGCGGCGGTCGTCAACAACTTCATATTCAATCCCGGCGCGCAGGCGATCCACTACAATCTGATGGACCTCGAATGGGGGAGCCAGCCGCACCAGCTCGGCGAACTGAGTGCCGTCGGCAACGTGCTCCGCGGCGGCTTCTCGACGCGCGACGATATCGCCTTCCTCACCATCGGCGGGGTCGGCGACCTGCGCTATCACGGCCGCGACAATCTCGCCGTCGACCGCCAGGGACGGCCGCTGCCGATGTTCGGCCGCTACACGACCAGCCCCGCCCGGATCATCCAGGCGAACCGGCCGACCGTCTGGCCGGCCGGGCTCGCCGTCATCCCCGCGAACCAGGTCGAGACGCATGTCCTTCGCTTCGCCGGCGCCCGCTCCTGGGACCGCGACGCCCACGACATCCGAGTCATCTTCGACGTCGTCGAAGGCCGCGGCGAGATCATCGACGACGAGCGCGAGGTCGGCGGTTATCCCCAGGTCGCGCCGACCCGCGCGCCCTTCGTCGAGGCGGAATGGGACTTGTCGACGATGGAGCCGCGCTCCGGCCGCTATCCAGGCCAGCGCGACGACTTCATCCAGCAGCCGACCACCGCCCGCGACCGAGAAATGCGCGGCGAGACGCGCTAGGCCGCCTCGCCCGCGGCAGTCACTCAGTCGTGAACATCAGGCGCAGGGCGAGGCGCCGGTCCGCCGGCGGCAAGGCCGCGACGCCCTGATACATGGCGAGCGCCCCCTCGCACAGGCTCGGCAAGTCAGCGGCCTGATCCGGTTCCTGGGCGGCTGCGAGCGCCTCCGCCTGCTCCTCCGGCAGCTGGGACAGCATGCGAGTGAAGATTTCTTCCGCCGCCGCCGCATCGAACTCCACCTCGACGGGCGGCGCCTCGATCGCCTGCTGGTACAGCGCCAGCTCGCGATCCACCATCGCCTGAGGCAGGAGCCCGGGCCCACCGCCGCGCCCGCGCGCGAGCTGGTTGCACGCCGTGTAGCTGATGGCGCGGACCAGGTGGATCTGATCGATCACGAGGCGCAGAAAGCCTTCGAGCACCTCGTCCGGTGCGTGGCGGAACATCCGCGGCATCGCCTCGATCACCACGCCGCGCATTGCCGCGGCGATCTCGCCGTCATTCTTGCCGCTTGAGCGGGCGGCCCACCCCACCTGCGCCGCACGCTCCGCCACGTCCGGATGCCGCGCCTCGATCGCACGCCAGTAGGCGTGCGTCCGGAAGGCGGCGCGGAATTCCTCCGGCGAGCGCATCGCGGAGAACAGGGCCTGCGTCTCGCCGCCGAGCGTCTGCCGATTGACCACACCGGCCGCGACCATCTCCGAATAGGTCGGATACCACATTGCGCTGTGCGGCGTGGCAAGCACGCGATTCGCGAAGGCGGGCGCGATGCCGCGTTCGACGAAGAAGCGGCGGGTATAGCGCTCGATGAAGGCCTGGCCCAGGCTGCGTGCCGGGCCCGTCCAGATCGGTGCGTGGAACCCGACCCGCGCGGCCGGCGCGACGGCCCGGTCGCGCCCGGAAAGCAGGATCATGGTGCATGCCGAGAGGCAGCCCGTCTCGACGTAGGTATCGAGGTCGTGATCGCGCACGAAATCCGCGATCCGCTCCGCCTCGCCGACGATACCGCCGGGCGAGTGCAGGTACACCGTTCGCGCGCCCGGATGGCGGCCGGCCACGCTGGCGAATCGCGCCGCGGTCCCACTTACGAGAGGTCCGTCGATGATCAGCGCGCGGCCGTCGGCGGAGACGGTCACATTCGTCCGCGACTCGTCGCGCACCGCCGGGGTCGACGCGGGAGCGACGATGACGGCAGGCGCCTGCCCTGCGGCAGGCGCCGCGGCGAGCAGCAACGCGGCTGCGAAGGCCGCATGAACCATAAAAGACCCCCCTTCCCTCGATCAGCGATCCTAACAGCGCTTTGGTGGTCGGCAAGGCCGCCGAGCGCGCTTTCAGGGTGCCAAGCCATTGCGAACGTTCGGCGGACCTGCGAAGCTTCGCCTGAGGGCGGAGGCACGCTCGAGGAGACGCGGAATGAAGCTCGGGACATTGGCAGCGGCGACAGCGCTGGCGGCCGGCGGAGCGGCTTTGCCGCTCATCGACGCCGCCTCGGCTCAGCCCAGGCAGGCCCCGCAGGCCGGCCAAGCTCCGGCCGCCGCCCAGCCGGCGCAGCGGCAGTTCAACCTCTCCGCCGCCGAGCGCACCGCGCTCGCGCCCCTGATCGCCGCCCACAGCGCCGCAGTCGCCGCCGCTGCGGCGGGTCAGGCACCCGATTGGGCCGCGGTCGAGGCTCTTCTCCCGGCTGCGCAGGCTGCGGCGCACGGCGCCGATGCGCGTTACCTCGTGGCGAGGGTCCAGCTCGCGCTCGGGACGAACAGGAACAACACCGCCCTGCAGGCGGCCGCGCTCGATGTGCTTGTCGCCAGTCCGTCGAGCCTCCCCGACGAGCTCCCGCGCTATCTCAATGCGCGGGCTGAGATCGCCTTCGCGGCGCAGGACTTCGCCGCGGCCGAGCGCATTTACCAGCGCCTGCTGGAGCTCACTCCGGGCGACCAGCGCGTGGTCGGCAACCTCGCCGTCGTGCGCCGCCGGATGGGCAATTCGGCGGGCGCGCTCGATGCGATCCTGCAGAACGTCTCCGCGCAGGAAAGCGCGGGCGGCCGCGCCGAGGAGGCGCTCTACCGCCGCGCCCGCGACATCGCCTACACCGCCCGCGACCGCCGCGCGGCCGAGCTCGCCACCCGGCTCGCCCGCCACTATCCGACGGCGGCCAACTGGCGCGACGCGGTCAACATCTACCGCGAGATCTTCCGCCCGAACGCGGCGCTGGCGCTCGATACGATGCGGCTGATGCGCGCGGCCGGCGCGCTCAGCAGCGGCAACGACTATCTCGCCTTCGCGCAGGTCCTCGATCAGGCCGGGCTGCCGGGCGAGACCAAGGCCGTGCTGGACGAGGCGGTCGCGCGCCGAGCCGTTGCCGCGTCCGATGCCGCTGCAGCCCAGATGCTGAGGACGGCGACCCGCCGCATCGCCGAGGACCGCGCCGGCCTCACGGGCCAGATCGCCCAAGCGCGCGGCGCGCCGACGGGCCGTCTCGCGCGGGCGGTGGGCGACGCCCTCTACGGCTACGGCCGCTACGGCGAAGCGGCTGAGCTCTACCGGACCGCGATGTCGAAGACGGGTGAGGACAGGAACCTGCTCAATCTGCGCCTCGGCGCGGCGCTCGCCATGGCCGGGCAGCGCGGCGAGGCGGAGGCGGCGTTCGGCGCCGTCGCCGGCGAGCCGGCGGAGCTTGCCAAGCTGTGGCTCGCCTGGCTCTCGCGCCAAGGCGCCTGAGCCCGACGCCGCCTCAGGTCCCCGGCTGGATGTAGGGGACGCGGGCGAACAGCTCGCGCTGCTCCCGCCGCGGGTCGTTTTCCACACGCACGCGCCGGTCGAAGATCATCGTCTGGCGCTCGGGAAGGGTATGGACCGGCCAGTGCGGCATGCCGCGATGGTTCGGGTTGCCGCCGCGCGCCAGGGCGATGAAGGCGTTCATCATCGCCGCGCTCACCACCCGCGACTCCGCTCCCGTGCCTGTGATCGAGCCGGGCGCATCGAGCGTGCCGAAGACCAACGGGATGTCGAGCGTGTGCGGCGCCCCACGCCAGGGCTCGACCGGCGACTGGAAATCGAGCTGGTAGACCCAGGTCGGCGCGCCGGCGCGGGCGCGGGCGTCCGCTTCCTCGACCTGGCCGCGCCAGCTCCGGCCCGCGGTCGTCGCGGCGAAGAAGACGTCCACGGGCGTGTAACGCGGGAAACTGCGGCGATATTCCGCGACGACCCATTCCGGGTGGATGTCGATCCGGAGCTCCGGCGCCATCCGCTCGGCGAGATTGTCCCAGCTCAGGCCGACGATCTTCGGATGGTCGGGCGCGAAGAAGCCGCGGGTCTCGTCCCTGGTGTTGCCGAGCAGCATCGGGATCGCGTTCGACTGCGGCGGGGCGTCAGGCCAGAAGGGGTGGCGGATCAGCCACTTCATGTCGAGCACCGGCCCCATATAGACGCCGCCGCCGAGGATGGGGTCCGTCGCCGTCAGCCCCTCGAGCAGCCGCTCCGTCGGCATGGCGAGCAGCGCGTCGACCGACGTCGCGCCGAGCCCGGCCATGAACGCGCGGGTGCGCGCAGTGGCGTTGAGCGGCCCGGAGGCGGTCACCTGCTGGCCGCTCATCGTCGCGGCGCTGTGGAACAGGCCGGCGGCGGCGGGCATGGCCATCATCGTCGCGATCTTGGCCCCGCCGCCCGACTGGCCGAACACCATCACCCGGCCGGGGTCGCCGCCGAAGGCCGCGATATTGTCGCGGACCCATCGAAGGGCGAGGATCAGGTCGAGCTGCCCCGCATTGCCGCTGTCGGGAAAACGCGGGTCGAGCTGGGCGAGGTAGAGATAGCCCAAGGCGTTCAGCCGGTGGTTCACCGTCACCACGACGACGTCGCCGCCCCGGGCGAGATGCTGCCCGTCGTTGAGCGGATCGGCGACGCTCCCCGCGGAATAGGCGCCGCCATGGATGTAGACCATCACCGGCCGCCGCCCGCCGATGCGCGCCTCGGGCGTCCAGACGTTGAGGTAGAGCGCATCCTCGCTCGTCGGCCGGTAGCGGTCGCCGCGCTGCGGCGCGGACGGCCCGAATGCAGTCGCCTCGACGATGCCCCGCGCCCGCGGCGGCGACGCCGGAGCGCGGAACCGCTCGGCCACCCCATATCGTATGCCGCGGAACACGGAGAGGCCTCCCTCGCTCGTGCCGCGGACGCGGCCGAGCGTGGTCGGCACCAGCGGGCGTCTGGCTGGCGCTGCAAGTGCTGGCGCTGCAGCCAGAGCAGCGCTTCCGCTCAGGAAAGCGCGGCGGGTGAACATCTAAAACCCTCTCCCGCTTGCGGGAGAGGGAGGGGCCCGCCTGCCGAAGGCAGGTGG